>NZ_JAELTR010000007.1:0-111719 GCF_016428945.1 Chromobacterium sp. ASV23 | reverse complement strand
TGAATCGCCCCCGCTTTCCTAGACACCGCAAGAGCCTCACACTAGGCCCTACAAGGAGGTGTCATGAGCAAACCGCGTTTCCCCGAAGAGTTCAAGATTGAAGCCGTCAAGCAGGTGACCGAACGAGGCTACCCCGTTTCCGAGGTAGCCAGTCGTCTCGGCGTATCCACCCACAGCCTGTATCAATGGCTGAAACGCTACGACCCCAAACGAACCCAACCTGCCGCCGCAACGGACCAACAAGCTGAAATCCGTCGTCTTAAAGCAGAACTGAAACGGGTAACGGAGGAGCGCGACATCCTAAAAAAGGCCGCCGCATACTTTGCCAAGGAGTCCGGGTAAGGTATGCCTTCATCCGGGCTCACGCGCAGCAGTTTCCTATCCGGCGATTGTGTCGGGTCATGTCGGTGCATCCCAGTGGCTACTACGCCTGGATCTCCGCTCCACACTCCAACCGGGCGCAAGAAGACCAGCGCCTGCTCGGGCCTATCAAACAGGCCTGGCTGGAGAGCGGCGGTGTCTATGGCTACCGCAAGGTGTATGACGACCTACGCGCTCAGGGAGAGCGCTGCGGCAAACATCGCGTGGCGCGGCTGATGAGGCAGGAGGGTCTGCGTTCGCAAACCGGCTACTGCCGACGGCCTGGGCATTACCGTGGCCGCCCGGCGGTGGTGGCGCCGAATCACTTGCAACGCCGGTTCACGGTGGATGCGCCGAATACAGCCTGGGTGACCGACATCACGTATATCCGCACGCATGAGGGATGGCTGTATCTGGCGGTGGTGCTTGATCTGTTCTCGCGGCAGGTCATTGGCTGGTCGATGCAGTCACGTATCGACAGAGAGTTGGTGCTGAATGCCTTGTTGATGGCGGTATGGCGGCGCCAGCCGAAACAAGAAGTGTTGGTGCATTCTGATCAGGGAAGTCAGTTCAGTAGTTACGACTGGCGAGACTTCCTGAAGGCGCATCGCCTGGTGCCTAGCATGAGCCGGCGCGGCAACTGCCACGACAATGCCGTGGCGGAGAGTTTCTTCCAGTTGCTGAAACGGGAGCGAGTCAAACGAAAAACCTACCACAACCGGGAAGAAGCCGGGCGAGACATCTTCGATTACATCGAGATGTTCTACAACCCGAAGCGCCGACATGGTTCCGCGAATGGGCTATCGCCGGTAGAGTATGAGAAGCCATATTTCCAATGGCTCACAAGTGTCTAGAGAAGCCGGGGCGATTCATCTTAATTCTGGCAAGCCTATATAACTGCGATTTCAGATTGATACTAGATCATCAACTCCCCGCCCCCGCCGAAAAAACAGAAATTTTATTCAGACGCTTTGGTAATAACTTCTCCACAGAAGATCGACGAACCATTCAGGAGTTCTTATATCAATGCCAGAATGAAGAATGGATGCAAAACTCTTTAAACAAGGAAAGATTTAAATTTCAGCACTCACCAACAGGTAAGCTGCATAAAGAGCATGGAGAAAATGCCGCAATAGCACTACGTAATTTATTGCGATATACAGCAAATGAAGTCAACCTGAATGTCTATGATGATTTCAGAAAAATTGGCATTCATATATTCAGATGGAAGCTCACCAACCCTGAAATATCTGGACTATACATCCGAGACAAAACTGCAGGGCACTGTGCACTAATAAACTACAACGAGGATACTTATAGACAAAGATTCTCCACTGCCCACGAAGTGGCACATGCAATCTTCGACTCGGCTTCTGAGTTCACAGTCACCTTTAACTACAACAGTAAAAAATACTCCCAAAGCGATCTACAAGAGATAAGGGCCAATGCGTTTGCATCGAACTACTTGATGCCAAAATCAATACTAAAACAGCTAAAAATATCTGACAAAGACAGCATTATACATTGGTCAAACCAACTTAATGTCAGCACACCCGCCTTAGCCAAAGCACTAAAAGATGCCAGACTCGTCAGCGAAGAGCAAGCAAAAATAATAAGAAGTACAAGAATTAGTAAATCTGAAAAAATAGATCCAGAAGCACCAAACTACTTAACTGACAAACAGAAACAAAGAAGACTAGACCTCCTTGAAAGAGGACTATCTGATTACTATGTAACTCTTTGCTTTGAAGCACATGACAAGGCCTTAATTAGCACCGGACGCCTCGCAGAGATTCTTAGAGTTGACATTCTTGAACTTGATGAAATTTGCTCTATTTTTGGAAGAACCATCAGCCATGACATTTAACCCAAGACTGTTCAATTCAATGGTTGTAACTGACACCTGCAGTATTTGGAACATATTGTCTGCACAAAAACTTTACAAGGCATCATTCGGAACAAGCTTGATGTTCCTAACCACACCAATGGTTATTTTTGAATGCCTAAAGAAACCAAGAAAATCTACATCCCCAGAAAATGAAGAACTAATAAGGCGCTTACTAGAAGTGAGAAAACAGGGGAAATTTTCTATGCAGCAGTGTGAACTATCGGAGCTACTAGAAATTGCAAAATCTGCGCCACTTCAGCTAAATAGTGGTGAGTTATCGTGCTTAGCAATGGCCTCCAAAATAAAATCCATCGCATTCATGACTGATGAGAAGCGCGCCCGAAGATTTGCAGAAACGCGCTTGGGTCTATATGTGGAAACCACAGCAAAATTATATGGCTGGCTTCACTACCACCGCCACCTTACCGATGCAGACCATCAAGAATTAATTGCAGAGCATGAGAGATATGAAAAGCGTCCCCTGACAGTTCACCTTAATAATGCATACAGAACTGCCCATGAGTGCCGCCTCAAGGACCGTGAAACGAAGCAATAACACGCGCCCCCTGCGCGCGCCATCGAAGCCCCGCCTCGCCCCCACGCTTCATGTGCCGCTAATCATGCACCTGCATGAACCCGCGTCAGGCCCGTACCGTATGGCCTGGCGCACTGCTTTTCCCCTGCCAATATTCATGCGCTTTCATGCACTCTATGCATGCAGCCGCTGTTTTCGCTAACTGACGTTTCAGCCCTTCCCTTTCTCTTCCCGCCTAAATCTTCCGCCGAGTGTGTCCTGTGCCGTCCGTATTGGTCCGACACAGTCCCGTTATTCAGAAGTTGCCCCGCCAATTTCCATTTCTTGCCCTGTCGTCAATAGCCCAATCCGTGTTTTTCCGGCTTTTCAAGTTTTGTTGTTGTGTGGCGATTCCACACAACAAGCCCGCCAAACTCGATTTGAAATTTCTGAAATACTGCATTCGCTGATCGGCGTATCCGATTGCATCCACCGCTATTCAGATCAAACGATAAGGACAAATCCAATGACCGCTATTGCCCCTTCGCTCACCGCCCAGCCGCTGGTCGATAAAAACGTGGCGAGCTGTGTGAGCAACAAAAAACCGCATGCCTCTCGACATGCGGTTTTTCAATGCCTGCACGGCAGCCTCAGCGCCATGCGCCCCAGAACAGCCATAGCACGATGGGACCGCCCAGCAGCAGCCATTTGAGCAGGTAATAGGTGAAGCGGCTCTGCGCCTTGATCTTCTTACCGAACAGGCGCACTTGCTGGATGTAGCGGAAGGCGCGGTTGAGGCCGCCGGTGCGGTCGCCTTCCTGATTGGGGGAATTGGCCGCGCCCACCAGCACGCGGCTGATGATGCGGTTGATCCAGCGCGCCGGGGCGAACCACATGGGGCGTTCGATATCGCAGAACAGGATGATGCGGTTCTGGTCCGTGGTGTTCTCGGCGTAGTGCAGATAGGTTTCGTCGAAGATCACCGCCTCGCCGTCGCGCCAGCTGTATTTCTGCCCGTCCACGTCGATATAGCAGCCGTCGTCATTGGGGGTGATCAGGCCCAGGTGATAGCGCACGGAGCCGGCAAACGGGTCGCGGTGGCGCACCAGGCGGCTGCCGGGCGGCAAGGCGGTGAACATGGCGGCCTTGATATTGGGGAACTGCTTCAGCAGCTGGGTGGTGTACGGGCACAGCGCCTGAGCCGAGGCGTGATCCTGGCCATACCACTTGAGGTAGAAGCGTTTCCAGCCGGTTTTGAAGAAGGAGTTGAAGCCCAGGTCGTCGTATTTGTCCGAGGCTTTGATATTGCCTTGGTCGTACAGCGCGGCCGCTTCCTCGCGGATTTTTTCCCAGTTGGCCGTCAGCGCCTGCAGCTCCGGGAAGCGCTCAACCGGCAGATAGGGCTTGGGCGGCACTTTGGAGAACAGGTACATGAAGCAGTTGATCGGCGCCATGATGGTGGAGTGGTCGCTCAACTGGCGCCAGAAGCCCAGCCGCACCCGGCCGCGCAGGTGCACGTAGGCAGTGGACAGAATGAAAATGGCGACAATGGTCAACTTGAAATAAGGCATCCGCTCTCCTTGAACTTGCATCAAGGCGATGCCGTCGCGGCGGCATCGCCTCAGGATGCCAGACTATAAACCCTGACCCCGCTTGCGGCCAAGCCTGCGGCTGATCACAAGAACAGGGTTTTCGCCTCGTAATGATCCCGCAGGAAACGGAACAAGCGGTAGCCCTGGCGGTTTTCGATAGCCGCCTCGCGCGTGCCCTTGATCCACTGGAAGCAGGTGGCCGGGCACACTTCCAGCACGCGGCCATCGCGCACGATGCGATGATCGCCGTGAACATGGCCGCAGATCGCCAATCTGGCGCGCTCGGCTTGCGCCAGCATGGCCCACAGCCGCCCGCCGTCCATCAGCATGCAGTCGTCCAGCAGCGGCGTGCCTACCGCCAGCGGATGATGGTGCAGCACCACGGCCGCCGGACCATCGTCCACTCGCGCCAGCCTGCTCCGCAACGCGGCCAGCCCGGCGTCGTCGATGCGGCCTTCGTCGTGCCCCGCCACGCAGCAATCGACGCCGAGAAAAGTCCAGCCGCCCAGCCTGAGCGTATCCAGCGGATGCATGAAGTCGTACTCGGCGAACACGCGGGCGGTCGTAGCCGGCTTATCGTGATTGCCGGCGATCCAGTGCACCGGCAGCCCCAAGCCGGCCAGCGCCTCGGCGCACAGCCGGTACGACGCCTCGGACTCGTCCTGCGAGATGTCGCCGGTCAGGAACACCGCATCGGCATGCTGCTCCTGCACCGACGCCAGCACCTTGCGCAGCGCCGCGTAGGTATCCACGCCCATCAACCTGCCCTGCGGGCTGGCAAACAGGTGGATATCGGTCAGTTGCGCGATTTTCATGGCGGCCTCCTTGCCATGCCAAATGCTTCGATTATGCCCATCTTGGCCGGCACGCACAAAAAAGCCCCGGCGGCGGGTGCCGTCGGGGCTGGCGCATGGACCGGAAGCCTATCAGAACAGCTGGTCTTTGACGTTCTCCACCGCGTCCTGCGCGGCCGGCTTGCTGCCGTCGTCCACCGGCGCGCTGGCGTCGACGTCGCCGCCCGGCACGGAGCCGCTATTGTCGATGCGCAGTTCCGGATTGGTCTTCTGGAATTCTTCGTAGTAATACTCGTCGCCGCCGCGCTGGCCGGCGCCCGGCTTCACCACGATGCCCTGCGGCACCGGCAGCTCCACTTCCGGCTGGCCCTTGAGCGCATTGCCCATGTAGTTGATCCAGATGGGCAGCGCGGCGGTGCCGCCGTAGCCGTAGCGGCCCAGCGAGCGCGGCTGGTCGAAGCCCACCCAGGTGGCCGCCACCAGATTGGGATTGAAGCCGACGAACCAGGCGTCCTTCCAATCCGAGGTGGTGCCGGTTTTGCCGCCTAGATCGCTGCGGCCCAGGCTCATCGCGCGGAAGCCGGTGCCGTAGCGCACCACGTCGCCCATCATCGAGCGCATGATGAAGGCGTTGCGCGGATCGATCGCCTGCTGCGCGTTCTGGCCGGCCACGGTGGGCACGGTCTTGGCCAGCACGCGGCCGGACTGGTCTTCGATGCGGTCGATGAAGTAGGCCTTGGTGCGATAGCCGCCGTTGGCGAACACGGAATACCCCTCCGCCATCTGCAGCGGCGTCACCGAGCCGGCGCCCAGCGCCATCGGCAGATAAGCCGGATGCTGCTTGGGCGAGAAACCGAAGCGCTGGATGTACTGCTGAGCGTAATCCGTGCCGATGGCCATCAACACGCGCACCGACACCAGGTTCTTGGAGCGAGTCAGACCTTGGCGAAGTGTGATCAAGCCGGAGAATTTGCCATCATCGTTCTTCGGCTCCCACATCTGGCCGTTGACGCCGGGCACCGACAGCGGCGCGTCGTTGATCATGGTGGACGGCGTGATGCCGCGTTCGATGCCGGCCGAGTAGATGAACGGCTTGAACGAGGAGCCGGGCTGACGCCAGGCCTGGGTCACGTGATTGAAGCTGCGGCGGTTGAAATCGAAGCCGCCCACCAGCGACTTGATGGCGCCGGTGCGGGTATCCAGCGACACGAAGGCGCCTTCCACTTCCGGCATCTGCACGATTTCCCAGTAACCCTTGGGATTCGCCTGGACGCGGATCACCGCGCCGCGGCGGATCTGCTGCTGCGCGGAAGCCTTGGCGCTCAGGCCGCGACGGGCGAAATCCAGCCCCGCGCCCTTGATCACCGCGGTCTTGCCGCCGCGCATATAGGCCTGCACCTCGCTCGGGCTGGCCGATAGCACGATGGCTGGCAGCATGTCGCCGCTGTCGCGCAGATCGCCCATCGCCTCGTCCAGCGCTTCGGTCAGGTCCTCGCCGCTGCCGGAAGGCAGGTCCAGATAGCTTTCCGGGCCACGGTAGCCGGTCTTGCGGTCGTAATCGGTCAGGCCGGCGCGCAGCGCGTCATACGCCCACTGCTGGTGGCGGCTGTCGATGGTGGTGTACACCTTGAAGCCTTCGGTGTACGCGGCTTCCTTGTACCGCTCGTACATGGCCTGGCGTACCATTTCCGCAACATACTGGCCGGGCTGGCTGGTATCGGCAGCCTGGCTGGCCAGCTTCAGCGGCTCGTTCAGCGCCTGCTGGTACTGGTCTTCGGTGATGAAGTTGAGCTCGCGCATGCGGCGCAGCACGTATTGCTGGCGCAGCTTGGCGCGGTCGGGGTTGACCACCGGGTTGTAGGCTGACGGCGCCTTGGGCAGGCCGGCCAGCATCGCCATCTGGGCGATGCTGAGCTCATTCAGCGACTTGCCGTAATAAGCCTGAGCGGCCGCGCCGAAACCATAGGCGCGCTGGCCCAGATAGATCTGGTTGAAATACAGCTCCAGAATCTGGTCCTTGCTCAGCGTGTGCTCGATCTTGAACGCCAGCAGCGCTTCGTTGAACTTGCGGGTGAAGGTCTTCTCGCTGGACAGGAAGAAGTTGCGCGCCACCTGCATGGTGATGGTGCTGGCGCCGGATCGCGTATGGCCGGACACGATATTGCCGACCGCCGCGCGCAGGATGCCTAGGTAATCGATGCCGCTGTGCTGGTAGAATCGTTCATCTTCCGCGGCCAGCACGGCCTGCTTCATCAGCTGCGGAACTTCGTGGATGCGGGAAAACGACCGCCGCTCTTCGCCGAATTCGCCCAGCAGCTGGCTGTCGGCGGAATACACGCGTAGCGGGATTTTCGGACGGTAATCCGTGATTACATCAAGGCTTTGCAAGCGGGGGTAGGTTATGATGACGGCAATTGCTGCGGCGCCCGCCAGCAATACCACACCGCCTAGAAAAACACCCGCCATGATTGCAAGAAATCGTCTGAGCATATATACGATGGGCTTTCATTGGAAAGCGGATTATAACGTCTTGTGAATGCCAACAAGACAAACAATGGCGGCAACAGTTCGAAATTCTGTTGCAGAGAAGCGGATTGAGGCGAAGATGTTATTCGAAAAACTGAAGCTCGAGCTGCCCTGGCTCGAACAGCTGGGACTGGGAAAAGCCCACAATTCGCCGCGGCTTGGGCTGGATATCAGCAACACGGCCATCAAGCTGGTGGAGCTGTCGCGCAACGGCAGAAACTGCCAGGTGGAGCGGTACGTGATCGAACCGCTGCCCAAGGAAGCCGTCAACGACGGCAATCTGGTGGAAATCGAAGGCATCGCCGAAACCATACGCCGCGCCTGGAAACGGCTGGACAGCCCGGTTCGCAACGTGGCCATCGCCATCCCCACGCCGATGGCCATCTACAAAAAGATCCTGGTGCCGGTGAGCCAGATCGATGACATGGACGAGATCATCGAGAACGAGGCCCACCAGATCATCCCGTTCCCGCTGGAAGAAGTGAATCTGGACCACCAGGTGCTGGGGCCGTCGCCATCCAGCATCGACGACATGGAAGTCCTGCTGTGCGCGGCGCGCAAAGAGAAAGTGGAAGAGCGCGTCGCGGTGGTGGAAATGGCGGGCCTGCGGCCGCAGGTGGTGGATGTGGAATCGTTTGCGATGATGACCGCGTTCGAGCAGATCCAGCAGCAATTGCCGGACCACGGCATGAACCAGACCTTCGCCCTGTTCGATATCGGCGCCACGCGCATCCACTGCAACATCATCCGCAACGGGCAGCAAATCTATTATCGCGAGCAGATGTTCGGCGGCCATCAACTGACGCGCGACATCCAGCGCCGCTACAACATCAGCTTCGAGGAGGCCGAGGCCAGCAAGCGCAGCATGGCGCTGCCGGACGGCTATGAATCGGAGCTGATGCACCCGTTCATCGACTCGCTGGCGCAGGAAATCCAGCGCGCGCTGCAGTTCTTCTACACCACGGTCAGCGTGTCGCAATATCTGCGCGTGGACTACATTCTGCTGGCCGGCGGCTGCAGCATGCTGCCCGGCCTGGACGACGCCGTGGCCGGCCGCACCCAGATCAGCACCATGATCGCCAACCCTTTCACCACCATGGTACAGTCCGGCTCCATCCGACTGAAGGAATTGCTGATGGACGCACCGTCGCTGCTGATCGCCAGCGGCCTGGCGCTCAGGAGGTTCGACTGAATGATACGGATCAACCTCCTCCCCCACCGCGAACAGAAAAAAGCGGCGCATCGCCTGCGTTTCCAGTTGCTGACCGGCGCGACCATCGCCGCCGCGGTCTTGCTGCTGGGCGTGGCCTATCTGGTGCTGGAGCATATTCAGGCGGACCAGCAGCGGCGCAACCAGTTTCTGCAAGCCGAAATCGGCAAGCTGGACCGGCAGATCAAGGACATCGGCAAGCTGAAGAAACAGCGTGACGACCTGCTGGCGCGCAAGCAGCTGGTGGAACGGCTGCAGGAAGGCCGCAACGGCGCGGTGCACCTGTTCGACCAACTGGTGCGGCAAACGCCGGACGGCATCTATCTGCGCTCCTTCAAGCAAACCGGCAACCAAGTGACGCTGACCGGACTCGCCCAGTCCGGCGCGCGGGTGTCCAACTTCATGCGCCAGCTGGGCCAGTCGGAAACCTTCGAATCGCCAGTGCTGGTTGAGGTCACCGCCACCATCGCCAACAACCAGCGGGCCAACGCCTTCACCCTGAACGCCACGCTGCGCCAAGCGCCGCCGGATACGCAGTTGAAAAATGCCAATCCCTCCGGAGCCAAGCCATGACGCTGGACGAACTACGCGCCCTCGACCCCAAGGACATGCCCAACTGGCCGCTGCAGGCGCAAGGCTTGGCGCTGGCCGTGATGCTGCTGATGCTGCTGGGCCTGGGCTACTTCTTCGTGCTGGGCGAGCAGTTGGATCAATTGCAACAGGCCAAGCAACAGGAAGAACAGCTGAAGCAGACCTTCATCGACAAAAAACGGCAGGCGGTCAACCTGGACGCGCTGGAACAGCAGCTGAAGGAAATCGACGCCTCCTTCGGCGCGCTGCTGAAGCAATTGCCCACCAAGTCGGACATGGACACGCTGCTGACGGAGATCAACCAGGCCGGCATCGGCCGCGGGCTGCAGTTCGATCTGTTCAAACCCGGCACCGAAATCCGCTCCACGGAAATGGCCGAAGTGCCCATCACCATCCGTTTGACCGGCACTTACAACGACCTGGCCGCCTTCGTCAACGACGTGGCGCAGCTGTCGCGCATCGTCACCATCAGCGACATCAACCTCACCCCCGGCAACGGCAACCGGCTGACGATGGACGCCACGGCGCGCACCTATCGCGCGCTGGAGCCCGGCGAGCGCATGGGCGTGCCGGCAGCCCCGGCGGCCAAGTAAGGAGCCGCCGCGATGAAGAACCGATTCACCCTCCTCCTGCCCGCTCTGCTACTGTGCGGCTGCGGCAACGCCGGCAATGACGACCTTCAGGCCTGGGTCGTCTCCAGCAGCCAGGGCCTGCGCGGCCAGATCGAGCCGCTGCCTCAGGTACAGGCCTACAAACCGTTCAGTTACCAGGCTTTTGATCTGCTGGACCCGTTCAATCCGCAGAAACTGCAGGCCGGCAAGAGCCAGAATTCCGCCAATGCGCCGGACATGAAGCGACCGCGCGAGGCGCTGGAAAACTATGACATGGACAAGCTGGCGATGGTGGGGACCATACGCCAAGGCAGCAAAATCTATGCATTGATCCGCACGCCGGAAGGCACGGTCTACCGCATCCAGCCTGGCAATTATGTCGGCACCAATTACGGCAAAGTCACCGCTATCGACGATGCCGGCGTCAAGCTGGCCGAGACCGTTGAAGACCTAAATGGAGAATGGGTACAGCGCGAAAGCAACCTGTACCTGGAAGAACAAGGGCAGAATAAATGAATAAGCTATCCATCGCACTGCTGGGGGGACTGGCGATGAGTCTGGCGGCCGTGCACGCGCTGGCCAGGCCGGCCATCACCGCGATAGACACGGGAAAAATAGACGGCAACCTGCAAACGGTGCAGATCACCTTTGATGGTCCGGCGGTAAAGCCGAACAGCTTCTCCATGTCCAATCCGCCGCGCATCGCGCTGGACTTCGCCGATACCGCCGTCAAGCTGGCCAGCCCGGCCATCAATGTGGACGGCCCCTTGCTGAAATCCGCCGTCGCGGTGGAGGCCACCGGCCGCTCCCGTTTGATCCTGAATCTGGGCCGGCTCGCCGCCTACCGCAGCCAAATGCAGGGCAACAAGCTGCTGCTGACGCTGGATGGCTCGATGTCGCCGAACCAGGGCGCCACGCCAACCGAACAAACCTCGCCGCTCAATGCCGCGCAACAGGCCACGGAACAGCTGGCCGCCGCCGGCAAACCTGCGGCTCTGGATTTCCGCCGCGGCAAAAACGGCGAGGGCCGGGTCGAGCTGACCCTGCCCAACGCCAATACGCCGGTAGACATCCGCCGCGACGGCAAGAACCTGGCGGTGGACATCATCGGCGCGACGCTGCCGCGCCAGCAGGTCCGCCGGCTGGACGTCACCGACTTCGGCACCCCGGTGGCCAAAGTGGACGCCAACAACCTCGGCAACAACACCCGCATCCTGATCCAGCCGCAGGGCGACTGGGACTACTCGTCGTATCAGACCGACGGCAAGCTGGTGGTGGAGGTGCGTCGTCCGACTGCGGATCAAGTGGTCGCCGACGGCGGCAAGCAACTGTACAAGGGCGACAAGCTGTCGCTGAACTTCCAGAACATCGAAGTGCGCACCGTGCTGCAAGTGATCGCCGAATTCACCGGCCTCAACATCGTCACCAGCGACTCGGTGACCGGCAACATCACGCTGCGCCTGAAAGATGTGCCGTGGGATCAAGCGCTGGACCTGATCCTGCAGACCAAGGGCCTGGACCAGCGCCGCAATGGCAACATCATCCAGATCGCCCCGCGCGACGAGCTGCTGGCCCGCGACAAGCAACTGCAGGAAGCGCGCCAGCAGCTGGCCACGCTGGAGCCGCTGCGCTCCGAAACCTTCGTGCTGCGCTACCGCTCGGCCGACGACTTCAAGAAAGTGCTGGATGGAGACAATACCTCCGGCAAGAAGCAAAGCCTGCTGTCCGAGCGCGGCAGCGTGCTGATCGACTCAAAAACCAATACCCTGATCGTCAACGATATCGGCTCGGTCATCGACAAAATCCGCGACATCATCGGCAAGACCGACATCCCGGTGAAGCAGGTGCTGATCGAGGCGCGCATCGTCGAGGCCACCGACAACTGGGAACGCGACCTGGGCGTGCGGCTGGCCTATGAACGCATAGGCAGCGACGGCCTGATCAGCGGCAGCGGCCTGACCAATGCCATCACCAACGCCAATGGCCGCATCCCGCCGGTGCAGGGTGCCACCCAGACGCCCTACACCGTCACGCCCGGCGTCAATCTGCCGATCGCCAACCCGGCGGGTTCGCTGACAGCGCTGTACAGCGTCGGCAAGTCCGGCATCATCGGCCTGGAGCTGCAGGCGCTGCAGGCCGAGGACAAGGGCCGAGTGATCTCCAGCCCGCGCGTGATGACGGCGGACCGGCAAGAGGCCACCGTCGAGCAAGGCCAGGAAATCCCCTATCAGGAGTCCAGCTCCAGCGGAGCCACCTCCACTGCGTTCAAAAAGGCCGTGCTCAGCCTGAAAGTCATGCCCCAGATCACGCCGGACAACCGCGTGCTGATGGAAATCACCGTCAACAAGGACTCGGCCAACTTCCAGCAAACGGTCAACGGCACGCCATCGCTGAACACCGAAAAAATCGTCACCCAGGTGCTGGTCGACAACGGCGGCACCGTGGTAATCGGCGGCATCTACCAGCAGCAGCTGAACGACGTGGTCAACAAGGTGCCGCTGCTTGGCGACATCCCCTTCCTCGGCGCCTTGTTCCGCAACACGCAAAAGATAGACAAGCGTAGCGAACTGTTGATCTTCATCACGCCCAAGGTGATCAACGACTTGATCAACGCCAACAACTGAGACCGGCCAAACCGCCCCGCCGGCTACGAGACAGAGCCGGCGGCTATCGGCTACAATGCCTGCCATGGAGAAACTGGCAGGCAATTTTTTTCTGGTTGGCCTGATGGGCGCGGGCAAGACCACCGTCGGCCGCGCCTTGGCGCGCCGCACCGGCAAGACGTTCTACGACTCCGACCAGGAGATCGAAGCGCGCACCGGCGTGCGCGTGGCCACCATCTTCGACATCGAAGGCGAACAACGCTTCCGCAATCGCGAATCCTGCGTGATCCGCGATCTGGCCCAGCAACGCGACATTGTGCTGGCTACCGGCGGCGGCGCCGTGCTGCGCGAGGAAAACCGTCGGGTGCTGGCCTCCTATGGCACCGTGATCTACCTGCGCGCCACCATCGATGACCTGTTGTTGCGCACCCAGCACGACAAGAACCGCCCGCTGCTGCAGATCGCCGACCCGCGCGGCAAGCTGGAAAGCCTGTTCAACGAGCGCGATCCGCTGTACCGCGAGATTGCCGACATCGTGGTCGACACCACGCAACAAAACGTCAATCTGCTGGTCAGCCATCTGATCGAACAGCTGTACGTCTACCAACATCCCCGACAAGGAAGCTCAGAGTGATCACCCTCGACCTGATCCTGCCCGATACCCGATATCCGATACACATTGGCCACGGACTGCTGGAACAGGTCGATCTCTTGCTTCCTCATCTGCCCATTCCCAAAGCGGCCATCGTCAGCAACGAAACCGTCGCCCCGCGCTACCTCGACCGCCTGCAAGCGGCGCTGGAGGCGCGCGGCGTGAGCTGCCTGAGCGTGGTGCTGCCGGACGGCGAGGCGCATAAGGATTGGCGGACGCTTAACCGCATCTTCGACGCCTTGCTGTCCGGCAACGCCGAACGCAAGACCACGCTGATCGCCCTGGGCGGCGGCGTGATCGGCGACATGACCGGCTTTGCCGCCGCCTGCTACCAGCGCGGCGCGCCTTTCATCCAGATTCCCACCACCCTGCTGGCCCAGGTGGACTCGTCGGTCGGCGGCAAGACCGCGATCAACCATCCGCAGGGCAAGAACATGATAGGCGCCTTCTATCAGCCGCAGGCGGTGATCGCCGACATGGACCTGCTGGCCACGCTGCCAGACCGCGAGTTGTCGGCCGGCCTGGCCGAAGTCATCAAATACGGCCTGTTGGGCGACGCCGACTTCCTGGCCTGGCTGGAAACCAATATGCCGGTGCTGCGCGCCCGAGACGGGGCCGCGCTGCAATATGCAGTGAAGCGCAGCTGCGAGATGAAGGCCGCCATCGTCGGCGAGGATGAGAAAGAACACGGCGTGCGCGCGCTGCTGAACCTGGGCCATACCTTCGGCCACGCCATCGAGGCTGGACTGGGTTACGGCGCTTGGCTGCACGGCGAGGCCGTCGCCGCCGGCATGGTGCTGGCCGCCGCGGCCTCGGCCCAGCTGGGCTGGATCGCTCAGGAAGACGTAGAACGCGTGCGCCGGCTGGTGGCAGCGGCCGGCCTGCCTACACAAGCTCCCAAGATGCCGCTGGAGCAGTGGCTGCAGTTGATGGCGCACGACAAAAAAGTGGAGTCCGGCACCATACGCTTCATCTTATTGCGCAAACTGGGCCAGGCTGTGATACAACCGGGTCTGGATGCCTCATTGCTGGATCGCGTCCTGCGGGCAAACAGCTGATTTTCCAGGCTGTCCGGGCGGCTACGAAATAATACGGATTGCGCGCCGCCCTCCTCATCAGAATAATCAACAGACTACATAAGATGTTGTACCACGAGGGGGAGAAACAAAATGGATGTCTTTTCGGCATTGGCCTGCAGCTTGGCCCTGATGCTCGTCTACTATACGCTGCGCCATTTCTGGCGCCGTCTTCGTTACGTCAAACCCGCGCGCCGCGGCATTGATCCAATAGGGGAAGCCGAAGTGTATCTGGCCTATGGCCGCACCCGGGAAGCTGTGCGCGTGCTCAAGGATTCGCTGCGCGACGATCCCAACAATCTCCACGCCAAGGTGACCCTGCTGCGCGCCTACTCCAGCGCCCGCGACAGCGAAGCCTACGTGATGCTGGCGCGGGACGTGCAGGCGCAGGTGCAAGGCCAACCGGTTTGGCGCACCATCCAGGAAAACGGCCGCGAACTGGCGCCACAGGAACCGTTGTTTGCCAAGATGTAACCCTTGGCTACTCAAAACCAAAGGGCCGCAGACGCGGCCCTTTGTCATTTCACGTGCTTCTCACGCTACTCCGGCTGCGGCTCGCTGAACTGCAGGCTGTACAGCTTGGCATACAAACCGCCCTTGGCCAGCAGCTCGTCATGCCGCCCCTGCTCGGCCAACCGGCCCTGATGCATCACGACGATGCGATCGGCGTTTTCAATGGTGGACAACCGGTGGGCGATGACGATGGTGGTGCGGTTTTGCATCAGATTTTCCAAGGCCGCCTGCACCAGCCGTTCCGACTGGGTATCCAAGGCCGAAGTCGCCTCGTCCAGAATCAGCAGCGGCGCATTCTTCAGCAAGGCGCGGGCAATCGCCAGCCGCTGGCGCTGGCCGCCTGACAAACGCGTGCCATTCTCGCCGATGATGGTGTCCAGGCCTTCCGGCAAGGCTTCGATGAACTCCAGGGCATTGGCGGCGCGCGCGGCCTCGATGATAGCTTCGCGCGAAGCATTCTCTTTGCCGTAAGCGATATTGGCCGCCACGGTATCGTTGAACAGCTCCACCTGCTGGCTGACCAGGGCAATATGCTCCCGCAGCTGCCGCAGCGGAATATCGGTCAGCGCCACGCCATCCAACAGCAAACGGCCGGCAGACGGCTCGTAGAACCGCGGCACCAGACTCGCCAGCGTGGTTTTGCCGCTGCCGGACGCCCCGACCAGCGCCACCGTTTCGCCCGGCTGAATCGCCAGGTCGATGCCATATAGCGCCGGACTATCCGCATTGGCGTAAGTGAAATTGACCGCATCGAAACTCAGCTGGCCGCGAATCACAGACAAGGCATGGGAGCCATGATCCGGCTCGCCCGGCTCATCGATGAAGGCGAACACCGACTCCGCCGCCGCCAGGCCGCGCTGCAGCGCCTGCGATACGCTGGAAATCCGCTTGACCGGGGCGAACAGGCCCAGCATGGCCGTCAGGAACACCATGAAGTCGCCGGCCGTCAGGGCTCCATGCTGTGCCCGCAGTCCGGCAAAGTACAAGATAGCCGCCAGCGCGCAGGCGATCATCAATTGGGTGACGCCGGTATTGGCGGCGCTGGCCGCGGTTTGCTTGATCTGATTGCGCCGCACCGATCCCGCCGTATGGTCGAAGCGCGCCATCTCGCGCTGATCGCCGCCATACACCTTGATGGCGCGCTGGCATTGGATGCTCTCCGCCAACACCTGGGTCATCTGCGCCATATGCTGCTGATTCTGGCGCGCCAAGCCGCGCAAGCGCTGCCCCACCAGCTTCATGCAGTAGGTTACCGCCGGCAACACCACCAGACAGATCAGCGTCAGTTGCCAGTCCGTCGTCAGCATCAAGCCCAGCATGGCCAGCGCCGTCACGCCATCGCGCACCGTGACGGTAATCACATTGAAACCGGCCTCGGTCACCTGATTGACATCATTGGTGATGCGGGACATCAGCCGGCCGGTCTGGTTCTCGTCATAATAATGCGCCGGCAGACGCACCAGCTTGGCGAACATCTGCTGCCGCAAGGTTTGCACCAGATGGCCGGTCAGCCAACTGGCAGTGTACTCATTGACGAAGCCGGCCACGCCGCGTATCAGGTAGATGCCGATAATCGCCAGCGGCACCCACATGATCACATGTGGATCCTTGTTGACGAAGCCGCCATCGATCAGCGGCTTGAGCAGCTTGGCAACAGCAGGCTCGGTCAGCGCCGCCACCGTCATCGACAACATCGACAGCAACAGGATTTTCCAATAGCCCAGCAGATAACTCAACAGTCGGCGGTAAATGGCCCAACTGTCCTTGAAACCATGTTTCGTCATGTCTGTCCTTGCGACGGAGACGCCAGCCCCGCCAATTCCAATATGCTTTGCAAATTATGTTCCGGCGCGAAGCGGGCGCGCACATCGACCCGGCCGGCTTGCGCCATGCGCCGCATCCGCTCCGGATCGCTCAAGGCCTGATCCAGCGCGCGCGCCCAGGCATCGATATCGCCCGGCGCCGCCAGCAAGCCCGTTTCGCCATCCCGCACCGTTTCCGGAATGCCGCCGGTACGGCTGACGACCACCGGCACGCCGAGCCCCAGAGCCTCGATTTGAGACATGCCCAAGGGCTCGTAACTAGACGGCATGACCACCAGGTCGGCGCGCGCCAGCAAGGCCGCAACCGGGCTGACCATGCCGGCCAGCAACACCCTAGACTGCAGACCCAGCCGCTCGATTTCCGCGACGATACGCTCGCGCTCCCCGCCCTCGCCAGCGATCACATAACGCACATTGGGCCAGCGCTCGCGCAAGGCATGCAAAGCGGCCAGCAGAGTCATATGCCCCTTCTCGCCACGCAGCATCGCCGCATGCGCCAGCACCGGCCCCTCGCCGGCAGCCAGCCATGCCTCCACCGCTGTTGGCAAAGGCTTAGCCATGTTTTCGTCCAGCTCGGCGAAGTCGATTCCGGGGTAGACCACATGCAAACGTTCCGCATGTATTTCCGGATTAGCCAGCAGGCAGTCCTTCAAATAACGGCTGGGCAGCATAGTCGCATCAACCAACTGGTTATATGACCAAGCTGACGGTGAACCAGGCTGATAGGTGCGGGAGCGAAGCAGGAAAGGCCGCTGTCGAAGCAAGCGAGCCGCGATCGAAAGATTGTTGCTGTCGTGACCACTGTGGCAGATCGCCAGCCGTGGCTTATGTTTAGCCATCCAGCTGCGCAAACGCAGGATAGTGGGTAAGTGCGCGCTATTGCGAAAACGCAATGGCAGTACCTCCAGCCCCTTGCCAAGCGCGACCTCCTCAACCCGGCTGCCAGGGCGGCAAGCCAGCACCGGCCGAAAACCGCGCTCTGCCAACATGGCCATTTGCTGCATCAATTGCAACTCCTGGCCTCCGACGTTGGGAGAGGACTCGGTGAACAGGATGTAGTCGCTCATCGCCCTGCCAGCTCCTGCCGCCTGGCCAGAATAATCGCGGCAAACACTACGACAAAGGTACCGTAGAAAGCCGTCTGCGATACGATCCAGAAATAGGTGTCCATCAGGCCGGCGACAAACTGACCCACAACCACGATGGAACCGCCGGTAGCGGCAAAACGTAGCAGAGCATCATCAGCCCGCAGCAAGGGAAAGAACAGGGCCGCCGGAACTGCGAATATCAACAAGCCGAGAATCAAGCCCGGCAAACCCATTTCGACGCCGAAGTTCAACAACTCGCCATGCGGGTGCGGCGCGGCGTTGATGATGACGGGAGCCTTGCCTTGTTTGATTCGTGCATTGACCTCGTCGTAATAGCCCTGCTTGCCGACACCGGTCAAGGGATGGTCTGCAATGATGTCGCGCGCCACGCGCCACATCTCCAAACGCAAGCCCATGGAGGTGTTCTGGTCATGTTTGAAAACGCGTAAATCGTTTACACCCTCATCTACCCGCGTCTGCAGCTTATTCTGGGTACTCATCACTAAGACCATTGACGCTACTATAATCAGTGCCAGCAAGGACAGTATACGTCCGATACGCCAACGGGTTGCACCTAGCATCACAATGATCACTAACGGTGGCACGATTAGGAACGGCGCCCGCGAACCGGAATAATAGCCAGCGATTACCCCTGCCAACAGCCCTGCAGCACCGACCAGCCACTGCAATTTGATCGACACCCCTCTCCAACCTGCAATAGGCAGGTTGAATGAGAGAAAACCCAGCATCACAGACAAAACGCCGAATGGAATCGGATTGCTGAACTGGTTCCAAGCGCGGCTACCATCCCCCCAAAAGTAAAGGGTAATATGAGTACTTAAATACCCCCAAACCATCACCCCCAGCGCCCCCAGCCATACTCCCCAACATGCAGTGGCGAGACGCCGCGCCGGCAATCTCTTCAGCGCAAACAGGCACAATGCGGCCAGGAAGAAACGCGTTGGCGCATCCAACGCTTTGTGTCCCACATATGACATGCCTGCAGCCAGCTGCAATGCCGTAACCAGCAGCGAGGCCGATAACACGATGAACAAGGCCCAAGTCCAACGGTCGCCGCGCGCATCTTTCAGCAGCGGCAGAGAGAACAAAGTCATCAGAAACAGGAAAATATTCGCACCGCCCTTCATCGTCATGCCGGTTACGCCGAACAGGAAAACGCACAATAGCAGCGGCCATTGCAAACGGCTTTGCCACGGTTTCAACTCATTCACTCCATTCCCCATTCCGCTCACAGCTATTTCCCATTTCGAATCACATTTATCAAGGCGGCTCGCACCTCTGCAGCTCGTACGGCGTCCATACACTGGGGCGTGGCACAACGGCCCACGGCATCACCCGCCTGCCGGAAACAACGCAATGCCCAATCCACTTCACGGTAATGCACGCTGCGCTGGTTGCGGCACGGAAACAACGCGGGCCCGACGCCAAGGCATGCCTGCCCGGCAAAGAAGCGGCTGGCGCCAAACAAGATCTCGCTGCCCGGACCGAACAGCATGATCAGAGGGCAGCCCGCTACTTTGGTCAGATGGGCGATGCCGGTATCTGGACACACGCACGCCAGCGCACTTGCCAGTACGGCGCGCAGTTGCGGCAAGGACAGATTGCCGGCCATCGTCAGCTCGTTTTCCTGCGGCCCGACCTCGTCCAGCAAGTATTGCTCGCCAGGCCCGCAAGACCAGACAACCGTCGCCCCCTGGCAACGAACCTCGTCTGCCACTTGGCGCCAGGATGCCGCCGGCCAGAAACGGGTGGCGGAACTCGCGCCGACATGCAGCACCACATAGTGCTCAGGCAGTGTCGGCGTGGTCACTGTTCCCAATGGCCAATCCTCCAGCCGGAACGGACGGGGCTCGGGTCCGTCCACCAAGCGGGCTGCGGTATCGGTCCAAGCTTCCGGCTGATCGGCATAGGGTATCGCTTCATCCACCAGCCAGTTTTTGTAAGTCGGCGTCTCTCCAGCAAAACCGACGATCCAGCGCGCGCCGATGGCGCGAGCCAGGAAGCTGAGTCGGTTCTCACCCATCAAATAAACGATGTCGAAACGCGGTTCTGCGAATAGCCTGCGTATTGAAGCAAAGTCTCGCGGATGCCAGGGCAAAGTCTGGATGCCGTAGGGGCGGCTGTCGTATAGCGCAGCCTGCCCAGGCGGGCAGGCCAATACGATCTCGGCCTCGGGAAAGCGCTCGCGCGCCTTGGCCAGCAGGCTGGTCGCCATCAACGCGTCGCCCAGCAAAAACTGATGCAGGATCAACACCCTGCTCACCGCATCGGGCCTAGGTTTGCGGCGCAACCACTGCCATGGCAAACGGCACAGCAATGCGGCGAAAATCAGCAACCGGCCGGGAAAACGTCCCGGCCTCATGTCAAAGACCTCATCTTCGTTTCCGCCAGCAACCGCTGATACAAGGCCAGCATCTGCCCAACCATGTTTTCTTCGCTCAGGTCCCGCGCGCGCGCGCGCGCTTGCGCTCCCATCTCATCCCAGCGCTCCCGCGTCGCCAACCACAGACCCACATTACGCTGCCATTGCTCGGCATCGCCTGCCGGCGCGATCCAGCCCGTTTCACCAGCCTTCAGCAGCTCGGCGCCGCCACAGCGGGTACTGGTCAACACGGGCAGACCACAGGCCATGGCCTCCACCACCACCGAGCCAAACGGCTCATACAGGGTAGGCAGAATAAAGCCGTCAGCCATGCCGTAAAAGCTGCGCACGTCGCGCTGCGGGCCGGTGAAATGTACGCGGTTTGCCACGCCCATGCTTTCCGCCAATTGCTGGTAGCAAGGCAGTTTCTTGTCGCCTCCCACCACCATCAGCTGCACATCTGGGTGCGGCGCGATGGCACGCACTGCCTGCGCGACCCCTTTGCGCTCGAAGCCCGAACCCACATAGACCAGCAACGGCGCATCCTGTTCAATGCCGTATTGTTCGCGCAGCTCGCCGCGCCGCGCCCGGGCGTCAACAGGATTGAAAAACGCGCTGTCCACGCCGTTGTAGATCACTACGCAATGTTCCGGCGGCACGCCGAAACGGCGCGTCACATCGTCGTGCACCAGTTCGGAATTGCAGATCACCGCGCGCAGCGCCGGATGACGGAACATCGCCCGCTCGGTGCGCAGCATGTAGTGATGATAGGGATTGCAGAACGTTGCCAGCCGAGCGAACCACCCACGCCCCTCTAGCCGAGCCTCCAGCCAGGCCGCGTGCACGCCGTCGCCGGCGCGGAAAATGTCGCAGCCTGGTATGCGCTCATGCGACTGCACCAGATCCGCCTGCTTTTCTCGCCAAACCTGCCGCGCGGCGCGAGCGAAGCTCCAGTCGCGCCAGACGCTGCCCAGATAGAACGGTTTGACGCGGACGGCCTCAACGCCGTCCAACGACTCCCAATTGCGGGTGATCAGCATCGGGCGCAGTGCATCACTATTGTGCAACTGGCGCAGGATGGCGCTGACGATACGTTCGGCGCCGCCAGCCGGATTATACTTTTGGCGGACAATAGCCAGCCGCTTCATTGCGTTTCCTTCAACACGGCATCCACCGCTACCAGCACGCGCTCAAGCGGAATCCGCTGCAGACATTCGCTTTGCCAGCCGCCACCGCAGCCGGCGTTGCCGCAGGGACGGCAGGGCACCGGTTCGCTGACAATGCGATGCGGCACCTGCCACGGTCCCCACTCAATGTCGCCGGATGGACCGAACAGCGCCACGCAAGGCGTCTTCATCGCAGAGGCGATGTGCATCGGCACGGAGTCAACGCCGATATACAGCCGTGCATGGTCTATCGCGGCTGCCAGCTCTTTGAGGGAAAGCAGCCCCGCCAGGCTGGCCACCGGTCGCGCCAACCGTTTCTCGATCTCGGCCACCATCGCCAGCTCTTCGCCGCTGGGCGCGGCGGACAACACCACCTGTTCGCCTCGGGCGCTCAAGGCGTCGATCAGCGCCGCCATCTTTTCTTCCGGCCAGCTCTTGAACGACCAGCGCGAGGTCGGATGCACCAGGATGTAACGTCCGGGCTGCAAGCCGCGCTCAGCCAGCTTGGCGGCCAGCGTGGCCTCGGCGTTGGCGCCCGGAACCAGGGTCAGCCCACGTTGCTCGGCCGCCGGATAGACGCCGATGCGGCGCAGCGCGTCCAGATGGATCTCGATGGTGTGGCGCCGGTTGCCCGGTACTTGCAGATAGCGGTGGCTGAAGCTCTTCTTGAAGAAGCGTCCATACGGACCGGACGGCCCCACCGACCAGCGCGGCTTCAGCCAGCGGGAGAGCCAGGCGCCGCGGTTGTGCTCGGTCAGCGTGATCACCAGGTCGTAGCGACGCGCCTTCAACCGAGAAAACAGCCCCCATTCAGCGCGCAACTGGCCCAGCAGCCCCAGCTTCTTCCAGCCGCGGTCTATGGTATGCAGTTCGCTGATGGCGGGGTGCAGGCTCAACATCTCGCGGGTGTCGTGGTAGACCAGCGCGTCGATTTCCAGCTGCGGCGCCGCCGCCTGCAACGCGGAAAACACCGGCGAGGTCAGCAGCACGTCGCCGTGGTGGCGCAGCTTGATCACCAGCGCGCGGCGCACGTCGGACAGGGCTATAGGATCGTTCAGCATCGATTAAAAAAGCCGGGTCATTCGCCCGGCTCTGCATTCAGCAGTTGCAACAAATCCGCTATTTTATCAGGATCTTCCGATCTGAGCATGCGCGCCGCAATCGGCGCGATTTCGTCCAGATGGCTGGTCAGCACCTGCTGCTTCACCGACAACAGATTGGCCGGGTGCATCGAGAACTTGCGCAGGCCCATGCCCAGCAGCAGCCGGGTCAGCTTGGCGTCGCCCGCCATCTCGCCGCATACCGAGACCGGCACATTGGCCTTGATGCCGCACTTGATGGTGTGCAGGATCAGCTTCAGCACCGCCGGATGCACCGGGTCGTACAGGTGGCTGACCGTGTCGTCGTTGCGATCGATCGCCAATGTGTACTGGATCAGGTCGTTGGTGCCGATGGACAGGAAATCAACGTGCTTGGTGAAGCTGCCGGCTACCAGCGCGGCCGACGGAATCTCGATCATCGCGCCCACTTCGATGTCGTCTGCGTAGCCTATGCCCTCGTCGCGCAATTCCTCCTTGGCGTATTCGAACTGCGCCAAGGCTTGCTTCAGTTCCGGCAGGGAGTTCACCATCGGGAACAGCACGCGGATCCTGCCGTGCACCGAGGCGCGCAGCAAGGCGCGCAGCTGAGCGCGGAACATCAGCGGCTCGGCCAGGCACAGCCGGATGCCGGTCAGTCCCAGCGCCGGATTGTCGGCCTGGTCGTGGGTCAGCCATTTCGGGCTCTTGTCGGCGCCCAGGTCCATGGTGCGGATGGTGACCGGCATGCCCTTCATCGCCGCCGCCACATGGCGGTAGGCTTCGAATTGCTCGTCCTCGGTCGGCAGGGTATCGCGGCCCAGGAACAGGAATTCGCTGCGGAACAGGCCGATGCCGACCGCGCCGGACTCGCGCACGTCGTCCACGTCCTGCGGCCGCTCGATATTGGCCAGCAGTTCGATCACCGAGCCGTCGCGGGTGACGGCGCTGGACTTGCGGATCGACGACAGCTTGCGCCGCGCGCCACGCCAGGCGCGCAAGCGGCGGCGGTATTCGGTCAGCACCAGCGCGTCCGGGTTGATGATCACCACGCCCTGCTGGCCGTCGACGATGATCATCTCGTCCTGGCGGATCAGCTCGCGGCCGTGATGCAAGGCGATCACCGACGGCAAATCCAGGCTGCGGCCCAGAATGGCGGTATGCGAGGTGGCGCCGCCGACATCGGTGATGAAGGCGGCGAAGTTGGAATCCTTGAAATAGACCATGTCGGCTGGCGACAGGTCGTGCGCCACCAGGATGTGGTCTTCCACCAAATCTTCCGGCGCCGGCAATTGCGGCGCGTCGCCGTCCAGATTGGTGAAAATGCGCTCGACCACCTGCAGCACGTCGTTTTTGCGCTCGCGCAGGTAGTCTTCCTCGATCGCGTCGAACTGCTCGATCAGGTGGTCACACTGCAGCTTCAACGCCCATTCGGCGTTGCAGCGCTGTTTCTCGATGATCTCGCGCGGCTCGCGCGAGATGGTGACATCGCCCAGCAGCATGATGTGCAGCGACAGGAAAGCGCCCAGCTCCGCCGGCGCGTTCTCCGGGATGCTGCCCCACAGCATCTCCAGCTCCTTGCGGGTGGCCCGCACCGCCTCGTCAAAACGCAGTTTTTCCGCCGGGACCTCGTCGTCCTCCAGCAGATAGTGCGCCACATCGTCCATGCTGCGCGATATCAGGTGGGCCCGGCCGATGGCGATGCCCCCGCCAATGGCCACCCCGTGCAGGATGATGCTCATTGCCCCTCCCCAGGCGGGCCGTGTTTTTGTCGCTATGCCCGCCATGACCTCCGCCGCATATTGCGGCGACTCCCTGAAAGGCCGGGGAAAAGCCGGCCTCCGCCCGCTCGCGCCTTATTCCGCCTCGTCGAAGCGGTTGTTGATCAGCGCGACCAGCGCTTCCAGCGCCTGTTGCTCATCCTCGCCGCTGACCTCCAGCTCCACCTTGGCGCCCTTGGCCGCCGCCAGCATCATGACGCCCATGATGCTCTTGCCATTGACGCGGCGGCTGTTGCGGGCGATGAAGATATCGCTCTTGTAACGACTGGCCAGCTGGGTGAACTTGCTGGACGCGCGCGCGTGCAGTCCCAGCTTGTTGATGATTTCCACTTCAGATCGCAGCATTTCCTTCCCCCGGAATAATGTAAAGCACGCCTTCCAGCCCGCCGGTGATCGCCTTGCTGACAACGATCTCCAGCGGCTGGCTGCTATAGCACAACGCCCGCACCAGCATAGGCAGGTTGACGCCCGCCACCGCCTCCACGCGGCCAGGCCGGATCAGCCTGCTGGCGATATTGGAGGGCGTGCCGCCGTACATATCGGTCAGCACCACCACGCCGTCGCCCTGCTCCAGTCCGTCCACCAGGCCTTGCGCCTCGCCCAGCTTGCGTTCCGGGTCTTCCGTCTTGTCCACGGTCATGACCGCCAGGTTTTCCGGCTCCCGGCCCAGAATGTGTCTGGCGCAATCCGCCAGGCACCGTCCCAGGTCTCCATGTGCAATTATCAGAACACCTACCATGCCTGAGTCTTCGAGTTGGTGCGGCCGGACCAGCCCGCCGCGTTGATGAGCAAAGCTCGAACTCGCGCGGGCCAGGCCCACGCATCCGCGAGATCAATCTTCCTGAATTGTAACAGCTGAATTCTCGCTGCGGCGGTACCAGGCCAGCTTGTCCGCCAATTCCACCACTTCACCCACGATGATCAAGGCCGGCGACGCGATGCCGTGCGAGGCCATCAGACCGGGCAAAGTCGATAAAGTGCCGCACACCGTGCGCTGTCTTTCCGTAGTGGCCCACTCCACCGCCGCCGCCGGCGTCTCCGCGCCGCGGCCATGCGCGATGAAAGCCTGGCACAACTCCGCCGCCGTCGAGACCCCCATATACACCACCACGGTCTGCTGCGGCCGGGTCAGCGCGGGCCAATCCAGCTGAATGGTGCCGTCTTGCTTGTGTCCGGTAACGAAGGTGACAGACTGCGCGTAGTCGCGGTGCGTCAGCGGAATGCCGGCGTAAGCCGCCGCGCCGCTGGCCGAGGTGATGCCGGGCACCACTTCGAACGGAATGCCCTGCTCCGCCAGCGTGGCGATTTCCTCGCCGCCGCGGCCGAAGGTGAACGGATCGCCGCCCTTCAGCCGCAACACTCTTTTACCCTGCTTGGCCAGGGTCACCATCAACTGGTTGATGTCATCCTGCGGCAGGGCATGATTGGCGCGCGCCTTGCCCACGTAGACGCGCTCGGCGTCGCGCCGCACCAGGTTCAGCAGTTCCGGCGCCACCAGTTTGTCGTACAGCACCACGTCGGCCTGCTGCATCAGCCGCAGCGCGCGGAAGGTCAACAGGTCCGGATTGCCCGGCCCGGCCCCCACCAGATAGACCGCGCCGGCGCGATCCGCGACGCCGGCGGCGATGCGCGATTCCATTTCGGCCCGCGCCGCCGCCTCGTCGCCATTCATCACCGCGTCGGCCAGCGGTCCTTCCAGCACCGTCTCCCAGAAGCGGCGGCGGGCGTCGACGTCGGGGAAACGCGCCTTGACCGCGTCGCGGAACGAGGCGCCGAAACGCGCCAGCCGGCCGTAACCGGCCGGAATCAGGCTTTCCAGCCGCGCGCGGATGGAGCGCGCCAGCACCGGCACGCTGCCGCCGCTGGCTACCGCCACCATCAACGGCGAGCGGTCTATGATGGCCGGGCTGATGTAGCGCGAAGCCGCGGGATCATCCACCACATTCACCAGGATGCCGCGCGCCTCGGCGTCGGCCGCTACCTGATGGTTGACGGTCCGGTCATCGGTGGCGACCACCACCAGACGCTGGCCGTCCAGCTGCTCCGCGGCATAGCGCGCCGCCAGATGCGTCAGTTCGCCCTCGCTGGCCAGCTGCGCCAGCTCCGGCGCCAGTTCCGGCGCCACCACTTGCAGCCGGGCGCCGGCCGCCAGCAGCAGGCGCGCCTTGCGCAAGGCGACCTCCCCGCCGCCCACCACTAAGCAGGGCTGCTGCCGCAGCTTCAGAAAAATCGGAAAGAATTCCATTTCACGCTCCATGCCCGGTAGACTCACCACCCAGTCCAGACCGGTCTTGCGCCATATAGGCGCCGCAATTGTATGCGTTCAAGCATACTGCATTTGTTGCGTAAATACGACGCTAGCCAAGCGGGATGAGCGACCCGTCAGGGGCAAGTGGCCGGTCGGTGTCAAAATTCACGTTTCGCTTTTCCGGATGGTTCAGTTGCAAAGCCGTTTGATTCTCTTCCTGAGCCGAGCCGGCCTGGCCTTGCCTTGGTGCGGGCCGTTGCCCGCAGGGGCCGCCTCCACCACGCCCAGCGGCTTCGCCGGAACCGGCTGGCTGCTGGCCGCCATCGCCACCGGCTTGTGGCTGTACGGCCTGATGCGGCAACGCCGCGCGCGCGGCACGCTGCAGGACGCTTGCCTGGGCTTGCTGGAATTCCATCTGCCGCGCCAGCATGTGCGCAGCCGGGCGCAATCGCTGCAGCGGCTGCTGGGCATGCCCGCCCATACCCAGGACATGGATTTTGGCCGCTGGCTGGGCCTGCTGCACCCAGAGGACCGCCCGCGCTTCTCCCAATTGCTGGCCACGCCGCCACAAGCGCCGGAAGCCAATTACGAAGTGCGCATCCGCCATCACAGCGGGCATTGGGAATGGCTGGAAATCACCTGGCGCCCCGGCTGGCGCGGCGGCCGCGTGCAGAAGCTGACAGCCCTATGCCGCGTCGCAACCGCGCGCAAGCACCACGAAGCGGCGATGATGCGCCGCGAGCAGCAGTTCCGCACCCTGGTGGACAACTCCGAGGACATCGTCGCCCGCTATGATCTGGAACTGCGCTGCCTGTTCATCAACCGCAGCGTCAGCCGCTATTTCCCCCTGCCGCTGGAAGAACACCTGGGCAAGACGCCGCGCGAAAAAGGCTGGAACGAAGACGCCAGCAGCCGCTTCGAACACGAGTGCCGTCAACTCATCAATACCTGGGAAGCGCGCAATTTCGAGCTGGAGCTGAACAACGGCCCCAACCGCCATATCTTCGAAATCCGCCTGTTTCCGGAATTCGACAGCGCCGGCATGCTGAAAACCATCCTCTCCGTGGACCGCGAAGTCACGTCCAGCCGCCAGGGCGAAAAGCTGCTGGCCGAGGAAAACGCCGTGCTGGAAATGATCGCCGGCAACCACCCGCTGCCGCAGACGCTGAACCAGATCTGCCAGATGATGGAGTCGCAGCAACCCAATGGCATGTGCAGCATCATGCTGCTGGACGATGACGGCCAGTCGCTGCGCTTCGCCGCCGGGCTCAGCCTGCCGGCGGCCTACCGCAAGCTGATAGACCGCGTGGAAATCGGCCCCAGCGTCGGCTCCTGCGGCACCTCGGCGCACTGGAAGCGCACCATCGTGGTGGACGACATCTTCAACAGCCCGCTGTGGCAACACGCGCAGGATAAGGTGCGTCCATTCGACCTACGCGCCTGCTGGTCCACTCCCATTTTCTCCAGCGACCGTCGCCTGCTCGGCACTTTCGCCACCTATTACCGCGAACCGCGCAGCCCCACGCCGGAGGAACTGGCGCTGGCCCACCGCAGCACCCACATCATCGCCATCGCGCTGCAGCGCCACGGCCATGAGAAACAGCTGTTCCGGCTGGCCACGCAGGACAGCCTGACCGAGCTGAACAACCGCCGCCAGTTCATCGAGCTGGCCGACCGCGAGCTGGAGCGTTGCCGGCGCCACCAGGGTCCGCTGACGGTGATGATGATGGACCTCGATCATTTCAAGCAGATCAACGACCACCACGGCCACGCCGTGGGCGACGTGGTGATCCGCCACTTCGCCGACCTGTGCCGGGAGACCCTGCGCGCCTGCGACCTGTGCGGCCGGCTGGGCGGCGAGGAGTTCGCGGCGCTGCTGCCGGACACAGGCATCGACGACGCGCGGCTGGTGGCGGAACGGCTGCGCGCGGCCGTGGCGGCGGCCAGGCTGCCGGCAGACGGCAGCACGCTGTCCTTCACCGTCAGCATCGGCGTGGCGCAGCGCTTGCCGGACGAGAACGATATCGACGAAGTGCTCAGCCGCGCCGACAAACTGCTGTACCAGGCCAAGCGCGAGGGGCGCAACCGCGTCTTTGCCGACGGCGCTGCGCCGCCTGAGGCGGTTTCCGGCTAGAATGGCGCCCTCAGCCGCTCCCGCCCGATCCATGAACCGTTGGCATACCGACTACCTCGCCCACCCGCTCTATCGGCCGGTGCGCCGCTTCGTCCCGGCCTGGCCGACGTGGCCGCGGCAAGCCGATTTCGACGACCTGCTGGCCGCCGCGCGAGACGGCGGCGCGCCCTTGCCCGACGCGCTGCGCTTCGTCTGCGCGCTGGAACCAGAGGCCTATTACGAGATGCATATCGGCGCCACCGGCGAGGTGCCCACCCGTCCGCAAAACTGGCATGACTGGTTCAATGCACTGGCCTGGCTGGCCTGGCCGCGCGCCAAAGCCGCGCTGAACCGCCGCCATGTGCGGGCCATCGCCCGCGGCGAGACCCGGCGCGGGCCGCTGCGCGACGCCGCCACGCTGCTGGACGAATGCGGCGTGATCGTGGCTACCGCCGATCCGGCGCTGGGCCAGGCGCTGGACGATATGCGCTGGCAGGAATTGTTCATCGCGCGCCGCGCCGACTGGGGCCGCCGCATCGCGGCGTTCACGCTGGGCCATGCGGTCATGGAGATGGGATTGACGCCGCACATCGGCTGGTGCGGCAAGGCGCTGATTCTAGACGTCGCGCCGGACTTCTTCGCGCGGGACGATGCCACCCAGCTGCGCCATCTGGATGCCATGCTGGCGGCCAGGCTGGACGACGACGCCTTCCTTCCCCGCCCGCGCGCGCTGTGCCCGCTGCCCTTGCTGGGCATACCGGGCTGGTGGCCGGACAACGAAGATCCGGCCTTCTACGCCAATACCGCCTACTTCTGCCCCACGCGCCGGGCGAAATCCGCCACCGTCTCCGCCTGAAGCCCGTCGGTCATCGGCCCCAGCAGCTCGGCCAGCGCCCTGCCCAGCGCATCGTCGCGCTCGCTTTCGCGGCGATAGACAAACAGCTCGAACAACTCGGCCAGATGAATGGCCGACGCCCGCTTCATCAACACCCAGGCGTCGCCGCCGCCCTTCTGCACATAGCCATTTTGCGCCAGCCTATCCAGCACCAGGCCCAATTCGTCGTAGCCGACCTTGATCTCGCGGCGCAATTGCGGCGGCGTCATCGCCTCGCCGCGCAGTTGGGCGGCATCCAGCAGCAGCAGCACTTCCACCGCGTCCAGGAAACGGCGGTGCGGCTCGTTGCGCCGCCGCCAGGCCTCGCCCTCCCAATACGACAGCGCCGAGGTGAACACCGCGCCGGCCAACACCACCAGCCACAGGCAATACACCCACAGCAGGAAAATCGGGATGCTGGCGAAAGCGCCGTACACCAGCTGGTAGTTGGCCACCTGGCCGATGTAAAAGCCGAAACCGGCCTTGGTAGCCTCCAGCAACAGCGAAGTGGCCAACGCCCCCGCCACCGCATGGCGGAACGGCACGAAGCGGTTGGGCACGATGCGGTACAGCAGCGACAACACCAGCGCGGTCAGCACGATGGTGCCGCCCACTTCCACCACGCCGGCCAATAACGGCAGGTTCTTCTCGAAGCGGGTCACCCGGAACAGCCAGCGCCACGACAGCAGGCTGCCGCCCAGCACCAGTGGCCCCAGCGTCAGCACCGTCCAGTACACCATGCTCTGCTGCAGCCAGGGCCGGCCGCGGCGCACGCCCCAAATCGCGTTGAAAGTGCGCTCTATGGTAGACATCAGCATCAGCGCGGTGACGCCCAGCATCACAATGCCGGCGGCGGTGAGCTTTTCCGCATTGTCGGCGAACTGCCGCATGTAAACGGTAATCACCTTGCCGGCGAATTCCGGCACCAGCGTCGACAGCAGCATGATCTTGAAGCGGGTGCTGTAATCGGCAAACACCGGAAACGCCGAAATCACCGTCAGCGCGATGGTGAACAGCGGCACCAGCGCCAGCAGCGTGGTAAAAGTCAGGCTGCCCGACACCTGCAGCACGCGCAGACAGCTCATGCGGCGGACGATGAAGCGGGCAAAGCTGAAATAGGGTTCGAATCGTTGAGCTTGCATGGGCGCAAAGGTAATGGCAAAGCAACGATGAGGCAAGCCGTGCCGCTTTGCCCTATCATGCGTCGGTTATCCGTGATTGCGAGGTTACTCCCATGCTAGACATCCTGGTCCTGTATTACAGCCAGCACGGCGCCACCCGCGAACTGGCGCGGCTGATCGCCCGCGGCGTGGACAGCGTGCCCGGCTGCCAGGCGCGGCTGCGTACCGTGCCCAAGATTTCCACCGTATGCGAAGCCGTGGCGCCGGGCATCCCGGAAGACGGCGCGCCGTATGTCGAGCGGCAGGACCTGGTGGATTGCGCCGGCCTGGCGCTGGGCAGCCCTACCCGCTTCGGCAATATGGCGTCGGCGATGAAATACTTCATCGACGGCACCGGCGGCGAATGGATGCAGGGCACGCTGGCGGGCAAGCCGGCCTGCGTCTTCACCAGCTCGGCCTCCCTGCACGGCGGCCAGGAATCGACGCTGCTGACCATGATGATCCCGCTGTTGCACCACGGCATGGTGATCGCCGGCCTGCCGTACTCCGAAGCGGCGCTAACCGCGACGCAAACCGGCGGCACGCCGTATGGCGTGAGTCATGTGGCAGGCATGGATGACAGGCAGCCGATCAGCGAGCATGAGAAGGCATTGGCGATGGCGCAGGGAAAGCGGTTGGCGGAGTTGGCGGTGAAACTGGCAAAAAAATAGTGTCATGCCGCTACGCCGGATCCAGTACCTGAGTCTGCGAGAGGACAAATTCTTGGCGGACAACATAGCCAGCAGGCCGGTCTGCCGTCGGCATCCCGCCTGCGTACTCGCTGGAGGGAAATCATAACTTTCGGATCGAGAGCGAGACATTTTATGATATTGTTATATTTCATTAAAATGTGAAAGCCAACCGCATGAAGAGCTTGGAAATCCACCTAATTCGCCGCCCTACAGGCACGCCCACCGCCGATCTATTCGCTCTCGAAGAAGTTACGCTCCCCAAACTTCAAGCCGGCCAAGCACTGATTGAAAACCTGTACTTATCCGTCGACCCTTATATGCGGGAATGCATGGACTTAGAAGAGGAATGGCCATTGCATGCCCCGCTGGAGGGCCGCAGCATAGGCCGAGTCATCGATGCCGGCAGCAGCGGCCTGAATGTCGGCGAGCTGGTCTTTCATCGCGAAGGCTGGCGCAGCCATGCGGCCGTAGCCCCCAACGAGCTGCGAATATTGAAAGAGTACCGCGGCGTCGACCCCAGCGCATTTTTGAGCATTCTCGGCGGTACCGGACTCACCGCCTATGTGGCGCTAACCCGAATCGCCAAACTGCAAGCCGGGGAAGATATTTTCGTCTCGGCGGCCGCAGGCGGCGTCGGCAGCGCGATCGCGCAGTTGGCTAGGCTGATGGGGGCCGGCCGCTTGATCGGCAGCACCGGCTCTGCCGCCAAGGTCCGCTACCTGACAGACACGCTAAACTATGACTTTGCCATTAACTACAACAGCCAAGATCTGTCCCAAGCTCTGGGAGAGGCCGCTCCGGAAGGGTTCGATATTTACATCGATAATGTCGGCGGCAAACACCAAGAGGCGGCGATCCGGCATATCCGCGAACATGGCCGCATCGCCTGGGTCGGCGCGGTGGGGCAATACAACCATGCAGCGTCGCCTGAACTCGCGCGCAATCTCTACGACATCGTAGGCAAGAGCTTGCGGCTGGAAGGCTTTCTGGTGCGAAACTACCGCCACCTACAGGACGAACTGGAGGCCTTTGTCGTCCCACATCTGCAGTCGGGCCGGCTGCAGCCGCAACAGACCATCCGCGAAGGACTGGAGAATATGGCGCAAGCCTTTGTAGATATGCTGGCCGGATCGAATCAGGGCAAAATGCTGATCAAACTGGCCTGATGCAAAACGCCGCGCCTCGCCCCGGCCTCGGTGCGCAGCGCGGCTCTAGTCATGGCGTTTGCTCACACCCGGGTATCGATTACCGGCTTCACCTTGCCGCTGACGCTGTTGCGCGGCAGTTCTCCCTCTCCGAGCGACTCGACAATCACTTCCAGCTGGGCATGGATGTCGGCATCGCCGCGCAAGGTCTCGAAACACTCCAGCAGATGCCGGCGCATAGCGTCCGCGTCGGCACGCTGTGGCGACTCCGTGCGAAGGATCAGCGATTCGCTGTGCGCGACGCTCGCAATCTCAACTTGCAATAGAGAAACGCCAAACGGCTGTAATGACTCGAGCAGTTCACTGTAGAGCACCGTGTTGGTCTGAACCTTGATCAAGCCATCGCTGCGACCGATGTAGTCCAGCACTCGCCCCGACGCCCCGCATGAGCAGTCATGGTGGACGATGCGGCCGTAATCACCAATGCGGTAGCGGATCAGCGGACCTTCCTGCTTCTGCAGGCTGGTGATGAGGATATGGCCCGGCTGGCCATCCGGCAGCGGCTGGCCGTCGTCGTCGACGATCTCAAGCAGATTGTAATCGTCGCACAAATGATGAAGGCTGCCTTGCAAGTGGCCGCACTGGTAGCCGATCTGCGCGCCGTCGTTGGCCGCCAAAACGCTGGTGATGATTTGCGCGCCCAATTCTTCACGCAGCCATTGTTTATCCACCTCCGCCATCGGCGTGCCGCCGTAAAGTATTTTTTCCAGCCGCAACTGCGGACGATGCGCCTTGGCCTCGCGCAGCAAAGGCAGGATCAACGCGGGAATGCCGATGATAGCATTGGCCTGGAAGCAGTCGGTAAGCATCAGCAAAGTGTCCAGCGTAATCGCCTGGCCGGTGCTGTAGGTTTCCAGCGGCATACGCGAAAATTCGCAGATGGTTGTCGTGAGCCCTCCGTACATGGCACCGCCATACAGCGTATTGATCAGCCTATCCCCGCGCCGCAGTCCCAAGGAATAAAACAAGGGAATCGCTTCGCGGATCATATTGTTCCAGTCCGTCTGCGAATAAACGATATAACGCGGCTGGCTGGAAGTAGCGCCGCTGCGCAGCACCTCACCGCTGGGCGCTGCGCCGCTGCACAAATTTCGGCTGAATGGCAGCGACTGCGCCTCCAGCGCGGCCTTGTCCAGAATGGGCAATTCTCGCAAAGCGTACGCACCCTGAATATCGGGCAAAGCCAGGTAATGCGGCGTGCGCTTGGCCCGTTGCACCAGATAGCGCAATTTCGCGTCCAGCCTCGCGCGCGACCCCGCCTCCCCTTGTTCAGCGCGCGCGCGCGCCAAGGTCACCCCGGGGCGGTGGCGGCGACGGTAAAGCTGGCCCAGCCACACATCGTGGCTATCCAGTTGCCAGACTCGGGACAAGCAATCCGCAGGCAACGCCTGCGCCACTCCGGCCAAAACCAATTGCCGCCCCTCATCGCCGGCAGGCACGGCGATCTCGCGCCTGCTATCGGCCGGAGACTCGCCCTCCAGGGCCAGAACCGGCACGCTCACCGCAACAGCCGGCGTCGCCGCAGCAGCCGTCCCGGAATCGATGCGCGGCAATGGCCAACCTCCCGCGTTCAACAAACCGGCCAGTCCCTGCCAGAAAGCCGGCCGTTGGCTGCGGATGTATACTTCATTGCCGAAAGCAAGCGCCCAAATCAAGCCACGCAGCGTGCTGGCGGCCACGCCATCCTCCAGCAAGACGCGTCCAGCCGGCAACCATTCGGATACATCGTTGCTGTACGGATGGGCCTGAAATGGATATTGCGCGACGCCATCCAGCAAAGCATCTAGCGCGTCATGGAAGGCCGCGACATCCAGCAGCGGGTCGAGGTCTGTGAGTCGATGGCTGGCCAGCAAGCCTTCCCAATCTGGTCGCTGACGGTCGAGCGAGCCCAGCGCCAGCAGCAGATCGCTTGGGAAATAAATCATGTCGGTTTCCTGTTTATTTGGATGCGTTGCATGCAATCGCTAAGAAAAGCCGCCAGGGCCTGGGGGGTTTCTGCCGAGGCTTCAACAAATGCCGGCACCTGCCACTCGTGGTAAGTGATGTTCTGGTTCAGCGCTTGGCCGGCAGGCAGGGCGTGCAAGCGATCCAACCGGCGATCGGTGGCCAAGTCCTCTGGCACACGCAGATCCGCTTCGCCCTCTCCCAGATGATGGCCGGGAAAAACCAGCCAGCCATGAAAGCGGCCGCTGCCTGGTTGCGGCTGCGGTCTGGGTAGCCCAAGGCGGATGGCTATCTCATGGCTGGGCAAATGGATGCCGCCATGCCGCCAATGCGCGTCGACCACACCGGCCCCTCCCATTCGATTCGCCACTTCCAGAAAGATCAGCCGCTGATCAGTGGTTTCAAAAAACTCCAGATGCAAGCAACCGTCGCGTATGCCCAAAGCCTGCACTACATCGGCAGCAAAGGCGGAATGGCGTGGATCGGTAGGCAATTGATAGGAACCGAGCGGGCAGCCCTTGGCAAAGTCGACAGGCTTGTTGAGATAGCGGCTGACGGTCAGATCGATCAGTTGGCCAGCTTGCACCAAGCCATCCGCATGATGAATACCACCCTCTATGTATTCCTCCAACTGCCAGTCGTCGCCATCTGGCAGCTCAGCAAACGCGGCCCAGGCCTGATCCAATTCAGGGTAAATCCTCACTCCCTCGCTGGAGGCGCCTTGCCGTGGTTTGAGCACAGTTCGGCCTTGCCAGTCCGGCGCGGACAGATCCGGCGCGGGAAAGAAACGCGGAAAGTCGATACCGGAACCCCGCAGCGCGGCTTTCATCTCTACCTTGTCACGCACGCGCTGCAGCATGGCGAGATCGTCCCCCGGCACTCCCAGATGCAGGCGTACCCGATGCGCCTGCAGAATGCCGAACTCCGACAAAGACAGCACCGCCTGGTAGCCATCCTGCGGCGAAGTCTGCCGGATGATGCCGTCGGCCAAGTCCTCATCGTCATTCAACAACAGGCGCTGCGCCCGCAATGAGCCGGGGAGCTCGGCCATCCGCGCCGGATAACCGATATACGTGATCTCATGTTGCTGATGATCCAGCCCCAAGTGGTATTGCATCTTAGGATAAGGCACCTGATGGATGATCAGAATCTTCATGCTTGGTACTCCACTGCGCTAATGCCCCAGCTAAAGCCCATCGCGCTGCTGGCCAACAGAATCAGATCTCCGGCCCGCAGTCGCTGCTCCCGCTCAAGTTGTTCCAGCGCGATCAAGGTATCGGCGCTCCCCATATGGCCCAGCCGGTGATAATTGAAAACGGTGCGCTCCTCGCTCAAGCCCAGCCGCTCCAACAAGCTGCGATGCATGTCTTCGTCGCCATGGTTGATGAGCAGATAACGCACCTCGGACAGAGACCTTCCCAGCGCTTCCAGGGTGCGCTGAACCAAAGCCGCGAAATTATCCAGATAGGCCTGGGCCAGCCCACGGCGATGCGGCTGCCGCTCGATCCGTACCTTGCCCTCCCGCCAAACGCCGGCGTAGTAATCCACCCACTCTGGATCGGTGCGCATAGCGCTATGCAACAGGCGATATCGCCCTTCGCTCCGTTTCACCAATACTGCCGCCGCCGCATCGCCAAAGTTGAACAACGACAGCGAATCCGCGCTGTCGCGGTCCACTAGACGGCTGAGCTGATCAGCGGTGACCACCAGCACCAGATCGGCGCGCCCGGCCTCCAGCTTGTCGCAAGCCAGACTGATCGCCGTCCAGGCGGCATTGCAAAAATTGGTGACTTCGAAACAGTGGGCGCCATGAATGCCTATGGCCTGGGCGATTTTGGCCGCCGGAGACCAAAACGGCTGATCCCAACAGCCGGTGCCGGCATAAATGACATGGCTGATCTGATCAGGCACGATGCCCTCTCTCCGCAGCAGGTCGCCAGCCGCTTCAGCAGCCAGCTCCCAGCTTTGCTCTGCGGCGGCCAAGGCCGGAAATCCATCGCAACGGGTGATGTTCAGCACTTCGTCCAACGGCGCTCCGCTGGACAGATGCAACTGTTTGGCCTCGACGCGGCCCTGCGGATAGCGTATGGCCGGCGTAACAATGCCCGGCATCAGCCGCGCGCCTCGATGCTGGCCCGGTGAACCGTGCGACTGAGCCCAGGCTCAATAGCCGTGGCGGCATGCAGCGCAATGCGGGTCTTCCAGATCAGCAGGTCGCCCGGCAGCCAGCGATGGACGTATACATGTTCAGGATCTTGCGTCAATTGATCGATCAGATCGAGAAACTCGTCGCTGCTGGGCCGATCCAGTCCTACAACCGCATCCACATATTCCTTGGAGGCGTAGAGATAAGGGCGGCTGGTGTCCTGATCGATCTGCACCAGGGGATGCAACACATTAGGGTGCTCTTGGGCGATCACCTCCTGCAGTTCTGCAACCGACAAACCGACATGCTCGGCGCGGATGCGGAAACGCTTGCTGACGGTATGGCGCGCTTGCAGGCCGGCGATGCGTTGCTTCCATTCCTCGGGAAGGCGGCGATACACATCAATGGCATTGGCAAACAAAGTGTCGCCGCTACGCGGCGGGATATTGATGCCATACAACATGGTGTAGGCTGCTGGGTTCTGAGTGAAAGAAGAATCCTGGTGCCAGAAATTGCCGACACGCGCCACGCCCAGCGGCTTGCCGTCTTGCACTTCATTAGACGAGATCATCAACTCGGGATGATCCGGGTGGTGATAACGGCTCATCACAAACGGCACCGGATGGCCGAACTTCCGCGCCAGGGCTAGCTGCTGCGCCGGCGTCAGCTGCAAACCGCGGATCACCAGCAATTGATGCTGCTGCAGAGCCTGCTCCGCCTCGGGAAACAATGCATCAGACAGAATATCGTTGAAAGTTGCGCCGGTCAGTTCAGTGCCGATAGTCGGGGAAAGCGGATTGAATCGCATGGTGTCGTGTCTCCAAAAGCTGTCAAGCCAGGCAATGTTTCAGGGCCGCAACAAATCGCTGAATCTCTTCATGACTGCGGCGAGGCCCGACAGTCAGACGGAAACGCTCCCCGCCGCGCGGCACGGAAGGGTAGTTGATCGGTTGCACATAGATATCAAACTCATCAAGCAGGCGTCGAGCGACTGTTTTGATACGCTCAGCCCCTGCCACCGGCACCAACACCAAGTGGCTTTGAGCCGGCAAATACGGGATTCCCGCCAAATCCAGCTGCGCGCGGAAGAAAATGACGTTGCTGTGCAAGTCCTGCACCAGTTGCCGATCTGTCCGTACTCTGTCGAAGCTGCACAGCGTCGCGTCCAGCAGCGCTTGAGGCAGCGCGGTGGTAAAGATGAATCCAGGCGCGCTGGAACGAACAAAATCGACCACCGAGGCCGGGCCGGCAATATAGCCGCCCAAGGTGCCCATGGCCTTGCCGAATACGCCCTGAATGAATGTGGCCCTAGTTTCCTCTATCTCCTCGCAAAGACCGGCGCCGCTTGCGCCATACAGGCCGATGGCATGGGTTTCGTCCAGGAAGGTCCAGGCTTGGTAACGATCCGCCAGATCGAGAATGACCTGAATTGGCGCGATATCGCCGTCCATCGAATAGATGGACTCGAAAACGATCAGCTTGGGTTGCGATAGCGGCACGCTGGCCAACTGCTTCTCCAGCGTCTCCACATCGTTATGCGGGAAAATGTATTTCTGGCACGGGTGGCGGCGTATGCCCTCGATCAGCGAGCGGTGATTCAAGCTGTCCGAAAATATCGCCAAGTCAGGCACGGCAGCGATCAAGGTGCTCAAGAACTCGAAATTGGCGGTATAGCCTCCATTGAAAACCAATGCCTGCTCCTTGCCGTGCCATTGCGCCAGCTGACGCTCCAGCTCGACATGGGAAATGCTGGTGCCGGCTATATTGCGGGAGCCGCCAGTACCCGAACCGTGCAATGCCGCGGATTCGCGCAAACTATCAATCACCTGCGGGTCCTGGCTCAGCCCGAGATAGTCATTGCTGCACCAAACCTCAACCTGACGTTGCTGGTAGCGCGTAGTGCCTGGATGACCCGCATCGTGCTCGCAGGGCATGAAACTGCGGTACAGGCCTTCCGACTTAAGTTGCGTCAGTCGATTTTCAAAAAGGACGCGCAGTTCCCGGTCTAAGTTCAGCTCAATCGTAGCGTTGTCAGTGCTCATCACAGACTCCCGTCATATGGATTTTTGGATTGCCGATCATGCGTTTCCTGATTGACGGCGCCACGATAATGACAAATGCAAGTACAGTCAAATATAAAATTTGTATTAGATAATTCTCTTGACGGACCTTCTTTGCATGGATACACTTCGCGAAATGCAAATAGCATTAAACGTGTAAATTATGTCAATATTCAAAAACCGTGCGGCAAAGAACCTTTTATTAGCGATTTTGTGCTCCAGCATTGGTGTTGGTGTGCATATTCTCGCAATGGGACAGTTATTATTCGAACTAACTGGCAGCATTACCGCCATGGCAACGATTTTGAGTTTCCAGGGGCTGGGGGCCATCTGCGTTTTGCCTTTTTCCGGCCCGCTGGTCGATCACCTGGATGCTAAAAAGGTTTATCTGGGGTGCGATCTTTCCCGCGCTGCTACTATGGCCATCATCATTCTTCTAGCCGCCTCCAAAATAGATGGCATGGTCCTACTGATCACCATAGCTGCTATCTTTCTCGCATTGATAGACAACGTCCATCGCAGTGCCTTATTCAAATTCACGGCGCTGAACATTCCAGATGAATTACAGGGGGATTTAAACGCCAAGATAGGGGTAATGTTTCAAATTGGCGTATTGAGCGGCATGGCATTGCTAGGGATCATCTTGTATCGCTCCAGCCCTATTTACGCGCTGATTTTTGATGTCCTTGGCTCGCTGATTTCCGCATGGATCATGTCCCGACAACAGTCTATTTTGGCTGCTACCCGGCACAACACAACACAATCTAGCTGGCGGCCTGGCAAGTTGTTTCAGCAAGCGCTGCATGGCTGGCTGCGCCTGTTGAGACAAGCAGCAAAACAAACGACCGTGCTGATCATGCTGGTTCTTTGCTCTGCAGACTTTATTTTGTCATACAGCCTAAACGTATTGGTCGTGCCCTTGGTGGCGAAATATTACGCCGGCACGAGCTGGCCTATTTCTGCCATGGAAGGAACGATGGCGATCGGCATGATCGCTGCCTCCTTCTTTACTCGCCACACTTTGGCACAAAAATTGCTCCCAATCTGGTTATTTCTGCAAGCCGGCTCGACTTTTCTACTATCGTTAGCGACTACTCCGCCGTGGCATTTCGCCGCTTTCTTCATCATTGGCTTCGCCAGTCTGAATAGCATCACATGGCTTTTAACCACCCTGCAACGGCAAGCCTCAGAAAGCGACAAAGGGAAAATGGCCTCATTGCGTTTGCTTTCAATCGGGATGGGAACTGCTGTATCCATGCCCTTGGTCAGCAGTATGTCGCATGTGTCCTTCACCTTCGCTCTGCAAGGATGCGCGCTAATCATGGCGTGCTTTTTCATGCTATCACTATGGGTTGCCTACCGATTCCAACCTATACGCGCCTAAAACTACATAGCGATCCACAAAACCATTCCAACCAGCATCTTTGGCAGGCAGTGCTGATCGCGCCAGAATCAAATCCAAATAAATTTCATCGAAATCAGAATATGAACATCGGACAGACTAGCAAGACCACACCCTTGTAAAAGCATGCTCTATGACAAGGCTTAGCGAATTCAACTTCAAAATCAATTTCATCACATTCCATATCGCAACAATGCGCGATCAATAAAACCAAAATTTGCTCGCCCACATTGTTGATTTTTATATCCTGTTCGCATGGCTTCCATTTAAAAATTGGGGAATCGCGAAACTCTCCCCGGCACCCGCAACCTGACAGGAGCCCCCATATGAAGGCCTCGCCGTCTCTGTTTTTTCTCATTACGCTCATCGCTATGCCAACGCCAGCCGCTGTCATTCCTCTTGGCATTAGCTTGGCTGAGCGCCAAGAGCTGACTCGCAGCAACGGATCGGACCCTGCTACGTTGGATCCGCAACTGGCGGAAGCCCTGCCTGACAATATGATCACCCACGACTTATTCGAAGGACTGACCTCAATAGACAATGCCGGCCATCTGCAAGCCGGCTTGGCGACGTCATGGGAGCGCAAAGATTCGAACACTTGGATCTTCCATCTGCGTCCGGACGCGCGCTGGAGCGACGGCGTTCCCATTCGTGCCTCCGACTGCGTCTACAGTGTCCGACGATTGCTGGACCCGGCCTTGCACTCGCCTTACGCCAGCGGCTTTGGCAGTGTGCTGAAGAACGGCCAGGCGGTAGCGGACGGAAAAATGCCGCTGGATGCCCTCGGCGTGCGGGCACTGGATGACAATACCGTTGAGTGGGTTACCGCTTATCCCGTGGCGATCTTCCCCGAGTTGCTGGCCAATGCGCAGTGGGGACCGGTGCCCCGGCATACGATCCAACAATGGGGCAAAGACTGGCTCAATCCAGGCAAACTGGTTTCCAGCGGAGCCTTCCGGCTAACCGCATGGACGCCAGGGCAAAGCATCGTTCTGGAAAAGAATCGGCAATACTGGGATGCCGCATCGGTCGTATTGCAACGTGTGAACTATCTGCCGGTGGAGGACCTTAACCAAGATGTCGCGCTCTATTTCGCAGGCAAAACCGATTTCGTTTTCCAGCTGCCGCCAGGCGAGTTCAATAAGTTGCGACGATCCCATCCCGATGAAGTCAAGAACAGCCCGTTGCTGAGCTTGCGCTATTTCAGCCTCAATCTACGCGACCCGCTACTCCGCGATGCGCGAGTGCGACAGGCGCTGTCCATGGTGGTGGACCGCGACAGGCTGGCGCAATCCATCACCGCCGATGGCCAGTCACCTGCTTATAGCGTGATCTTGCAAGGACTAAGAGGCGCAACGCCGTCGCGCTACGACTGGCAATCATGGCCTATGGCCCAAAGAGTGGCGGCAGCCAAACAGTTGCTGCGAGATGCAGGCGTGGCGCCGCATGCCCCATTGAGGATGATTTACAATACCAGCGAATACCAGAAAACCTTAAGCGAGTATCTCGCCAGCGAATGGCGAACCAAGCTGGATCTGGATGCCACGCTGGAATCCACCGACTACCCCACCCTGATGCAGAAGCGGCATCAAGGACAATTCCAAATCGCCCGCAATGGCTGGACAGCGGATTATAACGATGCGATTTCCATGCTCAGCATCGTGCGCTGCGGCGACGCCGAAAATGTTTCCGGCAGTTGCAACCAAGCCGCCGAAGCCCTAATAGAGCGCGCCAACCTGTCGCCCGATCCAGAGCAGAGAAGCACGCTGCTAACAGAAGCCAATCGCCTGATCATGCAGGACTACACCATCATTCCCTTGCTGCAGTATTCCGACTCCCGCCTGGTAAAACCTTATGTGGGCGGCTACGGCCAAAATCCGCTGGGACGTTATCGCAGCAAGGACATCTATATAACCCTCCATTGACGACATCCGAGCCGCTACCGTTCTTACGTCGACAGGCGCGGTTTACGAAAGCGTAAAGAAGCTGCTCGGCGGCGCGCCCAGCTCGCGCTTGAACATGGTGGCGAAGGCGCTGGGGCTGGCGTAGCCCAGATCCAGCGCCACTTTCAGCACGCTGTCGCCGCAAGCCAGCCGCTGCAGGGCCTGCATCAGCCGCGCCTGGCGCCGCCACTGGCCGAAACTGAGGCCCGTTTCGCGGCGGAAGCGGCGCTGCAAGGTGCGCGGGTCCAGCGCCAGCTCGCGCGCCCATTCCGCGGCGCCGCGCGCGTCGTCGGGATGGTCCAGCCATACCGCGCACAACCGCTGCAGTGCAGGAGAGGCTGGCTGGGGCAAGGACAGCGGCAGCACCTTAGCGCGGCGGATTTCATCCAGCGCCAGCATCATCACCCGCTCGTCGCGCGATCCCGGCTCGCAGGGCAACACCACATCCACCGCCGCCAGCACCAGTTCGCGCAGCAGCGGCGTCACCTCCAGCACGCAACATTGTTCCGGCAGACCGGCCAGCATGTCCTGGCGCACGAAGATATTCCGCATCCGCACCGGGCTGACCATTTTGACTTGGTGCCAGGTGCCGATGGGCAGCCAAATCGCCCGAGTCGGCGGCACAATCCACTGCCCGCGCTCAGTACCCACCCACATCAGCCCCTCCACGGAGTACAGCAGCTGCGCCGTGGGATGCTGATGCCGCGGCGATTCCAACCCTGCGGGATAATTGCGCAGCTTGCCCACCACCGGCAGAACGCCTCGGTCATATAGTTCCAGATCGTCGAAGCGGTTCATATCGCCTCTTTCAAAAAGATAGATGCCTCATTTTCGCAGGACCGGCTCTAAATTGCTGAATTAATATGCAATGACCACCTGTATCGAGAATCTTTACCATGGCCTCAAGCACCTCTATCTCCGCGCCGGCTCAAGACACCCGCTTCCGCGTCCTCGGCGCCATCAGTTTCTCGCACTTCCTCAACGACATGCTGCAGTCGTTGCTGGTGGCGTTGTATCCCTTGCTGAAGGGCAACTACCACCTGAGCTTCGCCGAGATCGGCCTGATGACTTTCACCTACCAGTGCACCGCCTCGCTGCTGCAACCGCTGGTCGGCATTTACACCGACAAGAAACCGCAGCCGTATTCGCTGGTGTTCGGCATGGGCTCCACGCTGATCGGCCTGCTGCTGTTATCCAGCGCCGGCAGCTTCCCGCTGCTGTTGCTGGCCGCCGCGCTGATCGGCACCGGCTCGTCGATTTTCCATCCGGAATCGTCGCGCGTGGCGCGCATGGCATCCGGTGGCCGCCCCGGTCTGGCGCAGTCTCTGTTTCAGGTGGGCGGCAACGCAGGCAGCGCCACGGGGCCGCTGCTGGCGGCGCTGATCGTGATTCCGCTGGGGCAAGGCAGCGTGGCCTGGTTCGGCCTGGTTGCATTGCTGGCCATGTGGGTGCTGTTCCGCGTCGGCCAGTGGTACGCCCACCAGCACCGCCAGGCCAAGAAGGCCGCCGCCATCGTCATGCCGGATCTGTCGCCGGCCCGCGTCAAGCTGACATTGGGCTTGCTGCTGGTGCTGGTCTTCTCCAAGCATTTCTACCTGGCCAGCATCACCAGCTACTACACCTTCTACTTGATCCACCACTTCCATATCGGCGTGCAGTCGGCGCAGTTGCATCTGTTCCTGTTCCTGTTTGCGGTGGCCGCCGGCACCGTATTGGGCGGCCCCATCGGCGACGCCATCGGCCGCAAGCGGGTGATCGGCTTCTCCATTCTGGGCGTGGCGCCGCTGGCGCTGGCGCTGCCGCACGCCAACCTGTTCTGGACCGCCGCGCTGTCGCTGCCCATCGGCTTCATTCTGGCCTCGGCCTTTCCGGCGATTCTGATCTACGCCCAGGAGCTGCTGCCGGGCAAGGTGGGCATGGTGTCCGGCATGTTCTTCGGCTTCGCCTTCGGCATAGGCGGCATCGGCGCGGCGGTTCTGGGCCAGCTGGCGGATAGCCACGGCATAGAGTCCGTCTACCTGCTGTGCTCCTTCCTGCCATTGCTGGGCATCGCAGCAGTGGCGCTGCCTAACTTGCACCGCAAGCCCGGCGTTTGACATCGGCCGCCGCCGCGCCGGATACTGCGCGGCATTGAAAACCCTAGCAAGGCGCCGAACCCGTATCGGCGCCTTGCGCATTCGGAAGCGCCGTCATCATGTGTGGAATCGCCGGCTTTTTCTCGCGCCGTCCCGTCAATCCCGCCGTCCCGCAAGCCATGCTGGACGAGCTGCATCGCCGCGGCCCGGACGATGCCAGCCGGCTGCTGCTGGACGCGGCGCTGAATCCGGCCGACGACGACGCCATCCACAATGCGATGCTGCACGCCCGCCTGGCCATCATCGATCCGCGGCCGGTGGCCAACCAGCCCATGGCCAGCGACGACGGCCAGGTGTGGATTTGCTACAACGGCGAGGTCTATGACTGGGAGGCCGGCAAGGCCGAGCTGGAAGCCGGCGGCGCGGTGTTCCGCACCCATGCCGACACCGAATTCATCCTGCGCGGCTATCTGGCCTGGGGCATAGAGGGCCTGCTGGACCGGCTGCGCGGCATGTTTGCCTTCGCCATTCTGGACAAGCGCAGCGGCAAGGTGCATCTGGCGCGCGACCGCATGGGCGAGAAGCCCTTGGTCTACTCGCTGGCGGACGGCAACTTCGCCTTCGGCTCGCTGGTGCGCGCGGTGCTGCCCTTCCTGCCTGCGGACAAGCGCGATTTCAGCCCGGCGGCGATCGACGCTTATCTGGCCCACCGCTACATTCCATCCCCAGCCACGCTGTTCAGCCATATCAACAGGCTGGAAAACGGCTACCGGCTGGAGTTTGACCTGAACACCCGCCAGTTGAGCAAGCAGCGCTACTGGCAGCCCAAGGCGGAAAGCGGCGACTGGCTGCAGGAGCTGGACCGCGCGGTGTCGATGCGCACCGTGGCGGACCGGCCGCTGGGCGTGCTGCTGTCAGGCGGCATCGACTCCACCGTGATCGCCAGCCGGCTGGCCACCCAGCAACTGACGCAATTCTCCAGCTTCACCGCCGCGTTTCCCGGCTCCAGCCTGGACGAATCCGGCGATGCGGCGGATTCCGCCCAGCGCATGGGTCTGCCCAACGTCAGGGTGGAGATGCCGGACAACCTGGCGGCCGATTTCGAGCGCATCGTCGCCGACCTGGACCAACCGTTCGCCGATCCGTCCAGCTTCCCCACCTGGTATCTGGCGCGCGAAGTGACCCAGCACGTCAAAGTCGTGCTGGTGGGCGACGGCGGCGATGAGCTGCTGGCCGGCTACAAGCGCATGGGCAAGCACCTGCGCACCCGCTGGCGGCGCAACATCCGCCTGCCGCTGCCGATCCAACCGCAACTGGACAGCAAGCGCGGCAAACTGGCCACCGAACTGGCGATGGACTGGCAAAGCGCCTACTCGCTGCGCTTCTCCGGCTTCACGCCGGGCCAGCGCAGCTTTCTGCAAGGCGGACGCCCGCTGGAAAAACTGTGCCATTGGCGCAAGCCTGACGACATCGGCCCGGAGCCGCAGGACGGCCAGCCCGGCCTGCACCAGCTATTGGAACTGGACTTCGCCAATTACCTGCCCGACTACATCTTGCAGAAGTCCGATCTATGCACCATGGCGCATGGCCTGGAAGGCCGAGCGCCGCTGCTTGACCACCATTTCTACCAACGGCTGCTGGCCACCTCCTCCGCCGAGCGCTACACCCAGCCGGCCAAGCTGATCTTCCGCCGCGCCATCCATCCGGCGCTGCCGGCCGATTTCTTCCAGCGCAAGAAGCGCGGCTTCAACCCGCCGCTGTCCGGCTGGCTGCAAACCAGCCTGGCGCCGCGTTTCGACGGCTTGGGCGCGCGGCTGGCCGCCGCCACTGGCGGCCAACTGGACGCCAAGGCGGTGGACGCCTTCGCCCAGGCCTATCGCCACGGTGCCGGCCATCTGGCCGAACAGATGCTGCAGCTGCTGATCCTGGATGAGAGCCTGGCCCAGCTGCAGCGCCTGCGCCTGAACGGATAAAGCCAATGGCGGCAGTGATGCCTGCCGCCATTGCGCGATGCAAAAAGGATTCACATGGCATTGCATAAGCGCTCGCATTAAGCATGCGCAGGTTTGCAAACGATAATTACTAGCATTATCATACTCTTCTACGTCCTGCCCGCCAGGCGAAAACCATAAGGGAAAAATAATGCGTCGCTTTGTCTGCCAGCTGGCCATCGCCAGCGTCGCCCTGTCCGCCTCCTTCGCCGCCATGGCCAAGGAATACCCGATCGGCAAGCCGGCCCTGAAGAACGGCATGGAGATCGGCGCCGTCTACCTGCAGCCGACCAAGATGGAACCGGAAGGCATGATGCTGAAGCCGGAAGCGTCCGACATCCACCTGGAAGCCGACATCCACGCCACCAAGAACAACCCGAACGGCTTCGAAGAAGGAGCCTGGATGCCCTATCTGGTGGTCAAGTACGAACTGACCAAGGTGGGCGGCAAGACCCAGAAGGGCGACCTGATGCCCATGGTGGCCAACGACGGCCCGCACTACGGCGACAACGTCAAGCTGCAAGGCCCCGGCAAGTACAAGCTGAAATACACCATCATGCCGCCGTCGGCCAATGAGCACGCCCACTTCGGCCGCCATACCGACAAGGAAACCGGCGTGGGCCCGTGGTTCAAGCCGTTTGAAGTGAACTACGAGTTCACCTTCGCCGGCATCGGCAAGAAGGGCGGCTACTAAGCCGCATCGCGGGCACCACCTGGGACATGCCCGATTTCGACACCAGACGGCGCGGACACTCGATCCGCGCTGTTTCTCATTCCGGAATGATGAACCGATGACCACTCTGCGCCTGATCGCCGCCGCCCTGGTGGCCACCCTACTTGCCGCGCCCGTCCTTGCCGACGAGATACCGGTTTACAAGCTGCAAATGAAGGACGGCCAGCTGATTCCCGCCCGACTGGTGGTGCCGGCCGGCAAGAAGTTCAAGATCGAAGTGATGAATGTCGGCAAGACGCCGGCGGAGTTCGAAAGCATCACGCTGCGCAAGGAAAAAGTGCTGGGCCCCGGCGCGGAATCGTTTCTGGTGTTCCAGCCGCTGTCTCCCGGCGAATACAAATTCTTTGACGATTTCCATCCCAAAACCGGCCAGGGCGTGATCGTCGCCAAGTAAGACAAGGAACAAGCAATGGGACAGGTACTCTTCATCGTCTGGCGCGAAAGCGTCGAGGCGCTGCTGGTGGTGGGCATCCTGAATGCCTGGATGAACCATAACGCGGCCGGCCGCGCCGGCAAGCCGTATCTGTGGGGCGGCGTGGCGCTGGGCCTGGTCATCGCGGTGGCGCTGGCCGTGGCGCTGTTCGCCGCCGGCACGCTGATGGCCGGCGCGCAGGATTACTTCCAGACCGGCATGGTGTTCATCGCCTCGGCGCTGATCGTGCAGATGGTGCTGTGGATGCGCGAGCACGGCCGCACGCTGAAGAAAGAGCTGGAAAGCGGCCTGTCGGAAAAGGCCGCCAGCAACAACTGGTGGGGCGTGACCATCCTGTCCGCGCTGGCCATCGCCCGCGAAGGCAGCGAAACGGTGGTGTTCCTGTACGGCTCGCTGGCCGAAGCCCAGGGCATGGAGCTGGCCAAGCTGGGCCTGGCCGGGCTGATCGGCCTGGCGCTGGCGCTGCTGACTTTCTATCTGCTGCAACTGGGCGGCAAGGTGCTGTCGTGGCGTCTGTTCTTCCGCGTCACCGAAGTCATGCTGCTGCTGCTGGGCGCCTCGCTGTTCCTGAACGGCGTGGAAAAGCTGATCTCGATGGACGTGCTGCCGACGCTGGTGGACCCGGTATGGGACAGCTCGGCGCTGCTGGACGATACGAGTCCATTTGGCGGGCTGATGGCCTCGCTGACCGGCTACCGCGCGCAACCGGCCCTGATGAGCCTGATCGCCTACGCGCTGTTCTGGGCGGGCATCTGGGCGCTGTTCCAGTGGCGCAATCGTCGCCAGGCTGCGGCATGAAAACCGGCAGCCCGCAACGCCCGCCGCAGCGGGTGATTCCCATCGTCGCCGCCCCGTCCGGCGGCGCTTCCTGTCCCCCCGAGCGGCAGCCGAGCGGCCTGCTGGCGCTCGCGGGGAACTGGCTGCGCGACCATGGCGGCCTGCTGCGCAAGCTGCAATGGGCGGTGGTGCTGGTCTACGGCTTCCTGCTGATCGTCCCCGCCTGCCTGGACTTGCCTGACGACGCGGCGCGGATATGGAACAACCTGACCATCTTCGCCCAGTTCGTGTTTTGGGGCATCTGGTGGCCTTTTGTGCTGCTGTCCATGGTGCTGTTCGGCCGGCTGTGGTGCGGCGTGCTGTGCCCGGAAGGCGCGCTGTCGGAATGGGCCGCGCGCAAGGGCATGGGACGGCCGATTCCGCGCTGGATGCGCTGGGGCGGCTGGCCTTTCGTCGCTTTCGTGCTGACCACGGTCTACGGCCAGCTGGTCAGCGTCTACCAATACCCTAAGGCCGCCCTCTTGGTGCTGGGCGGCTCCACGGTGGCGGCGGTCATCGTCGGCTTCATCTACACCCGCGGCAAGCGCGCATGGTGCCGCCATCTGTGCCCGGTCAACGGCGTGTTCGGCCTCTTGTCCAAGCTGGCGCCCATGCATTACCGCGTGGACGAAGCCGCCTGGAAGCGCTCCCAAGACCAGCGACAGCGCGTCGCCAGCGTCGATTGCGCCCCATTGCAGCCGCTGCGCCACATGCAGGGCGGCAGCGGCTGCCATATGTGCAGCCGCTGCAGCGATCACCGCTCGGCCATCACCCTGGCTTCGCGCCCCATGAGCGACGAAGTGGTGCGAGTGGCGGAAAAAGAGGCCGACGGCTGGCAGACCGCCTTGATCGTCTACGGCCTGCTAGGCGTGGCGATGGGCGCCTTCCACTGGACCGTCAGCCCGTGGTTCGTCTGGCTCAAGCAGACCACGGCGGAATGGCTGGTGGACCATGACATCATGTGGCCGCTGGACACCGATGCGCCATGGTGGCTGCTCACCCACTACCCGATGCACAACGACGTGTTCTCCTGGCTGGATGGCGCGTCCTTGATCTCCTATGTGGCCGCCACCGCGCTGGCGCTGGGCAGCGGCATTCTGCTTTCGCTGGCGCTGGCCGTGCGCACCGCCGGCCAATGGCAGACGCAGCGTCTGCACCATCTGGCGCAGGCGCTGATCCCGCTGGCCGGCTGCGGCGTGTTTCTGGGTTTGTCGGCCTTGACGGTGACGCTGCTGAAGGCCGAAGGCTATGGCATGCACTGGGTCAACGACGCCCGTCTGGCGCTGCTGGCCGGCGCCAATCTGTGGGCCTTGCGCCTGGCCGGGGGCATCCTGGCGCGCTGGAGCGGCCGCCCTGCCCGCTATCTGGCTTTGCTGCCGTTCTGCGGCGCGCTGGCGCTGGTGGACTGCGCCTGGGGCTTCATGTTCTGGTGGTGGTAAGCGCCTAGGCGCGCGGCGGCGTCTGGGCTAGCCGCATCCGGCTAATACTTGGTTGGCGGAAGGCGCTGTGCGATAACACAGTAAGCCCCACATTCAAGGAATGGCCATGCGGCGTTTGCTATTGCTCGTTTTCGCGTTGTCGCTCCGCTGCAGCCTGGCCGCGGCGGAGCCCACCGTCGAGCTGGCCACCGGCGAATGGCCGCCTTTCGTCTCGCAAAGCCTGCAGCAAGACGGCGTTTTCTCGCAAATGGTGCGCCAAGCCTTCCTGCGCGCCGGCTATCAGGTCCATCTCAATTATCTGAGCTGGCCGAAGGCCGAGGCGATGATACGGACGGGCAAAGCCGCCGCCGCCTTCCCCTACCGCCCGACGCAAGAACGGGAAACCGAGTTCGACTTCTCCGCCCCGCTGATGCACTCCACCAGCTATCTGTTCTACTACAAGCCGCATATGCAGCATCCGCCGCTGCAATTCAAATCGCTGGACGAATTGCGCGGCTACCGCATCGCCATTCAGCTTGGCTATTGGTATATCCCGTTATTCCAGCAGCACAAGCTGAACACGCTGCTGACCAACGACGAAGTCCACGCGCTGCGGCAATTGCAATTGGGACATCTGGACTTGGCGCCGATGACGCTGGAACGCGGCTTGTACCAGATACACAGCACCATGCCGGAGCATGAAAAGGAGTTCGGTTACATCCCCACCCCGCTGGATAAGGAAACGCCGCTGACGCTGATGTTCTCGCGCGCTTACCCGCAGGTGGGGCGCATCCGCGAGGACGTTGCCCGCGCGCTGGAACAGATGGAAAAGGATGGCACACTGAAAGCCATCTACCAGCGCAACTTCCCCGAGGCTATGCCACCGCGTTGACCAGCGTCGGCTTCAGCACGCGGATGACGTCCTGCGGGCTGACGCCAACCAGGAAACCACGCTTGCCGCCGTTGATGTAGATGACCGGGAGGTCCGCGATGCTGGCCTCCATATACACCGGCATGGCGTGGCGGGTGCCGAATGGGCTGGTGCCGCCCACCTGATAGCCGCTGTGCTTGTCGGCCGTTTTCGGATCGCAGGGATGGATTTTCTTGACGCCGACCTGCTTGGCCAGCATGCCGGTGCCCACCTCGCAATCGCCGTGCATCAACACGATCAGCGGATGCTTGTTTTCATCCTCCATGATCAGCGTCTTGACCACGGCGTGCTCGTCCACGCCCAGTTCGCGCGCCGACACCGTGGTGCCGCCCTTTTCCTCGTACTTGTACAAATGCTCGGTGTAATCGACCTTGTGCTCGCGCAGCACGCGGATGGCCTGGGTGACCGGGGCTTTTTCCTTCGACATGATGATTCGCTTACGGCTAAGACAAAACACCCGACTTTAAAACGCCGGCCCGTCTGTGCCAAGCAGGGGGATCAAGCTTTGCGCGCGCGCCACCACAGCCTCAGCCCCAGCAGCAGGGTCAGCACCGCGGCGTAGATCAAGGGTTGGGTGATGTCTTTCTTCACCAGCCACCAGTAATGCGTCACCGCCAGGATGGCCACCGGATACACCAGCCGATGCAGCTTGCCCCAGTTGCGCTTGAGCCGGCGCATCCAGCCCTGGGTGGAGGTCAACGCCAGCGGCGACATCAGCACGATGGCGGCGAAGCCGACGGTGATGAACGGACGTTTGACGATGTCCTTCAGGATGTGGTGCCAATCGAAAAACTGGTCCAGCCAGATATAGGTGGTGAAATGCAGACTGGCGTAGAAAAACGCGAACAAGCCCAGCATGCGCCGGCATTTCAGCGGCCAAGCCTGGCCAGTGAAACGGCGCAGCGGCGTCATGGACAGCGTGGCCAGCAGCCACACCAGCGTCCAGGTGCCGGTGGAGCGGGTGATGAATTCCACGGGATTCACCGCCTCGCCGGACAAGACGATCCAGGCGGCGCGCGATAGCGGCAGCAGGCAGACGATGAACAACAATGCCTTGCCGATGGCGAGCCGGCGGTCGGCCGCGGAAGCTGGGGATTTCATGCGCAGCGTCGTCATCAGTAGTTCCTTCTCAGATCCATGCCGCGGTACAGCCCGGCCACCTGGTCGGCATAGCCGTTGAACATCAACGTCTTGCGCTTGAAGAATTCGCCGATGCGCCGCTCCGACGCCTGGCTCCAGCGCGGATGGTCCACTTCCGGGTTCACGTTTGAATAGAAGCCGTACTCATGGGCATTGGCCAGATTCCAGCTGGTGGCCGGCATGGTTTCTTGCAACCGGATGCGCACAATGGACTTGATGCTCTTGAAGCCGTATTTCCACGGCACCACCAGGCGGATCGGCGCGCCGCTCTGATTGGGCAGCACATTGCCGTACAGGCCCACCGCCAGAATGGTCAGCGGATGCATCGCCTCGTCGATGCGCAGGCCTTCGCGGTACGGCCATTCCAGCACCGCGTCGCGCTGGCCCGGCATTTCGCTGGGCCGCTGCAAGGTCTCGAACGACACATACTTGGCGCGCGAAGTCGGATTCATCTGCTTGAGCAGGCTGGCCAGCGGAAACCCTACCCACGGGATCACCATGCTCCAGCCCTCGACGCAGCGCAGCCGGTAGACGCGCTCTTCCAGCGGAAACTTCAGCAAATCCTCGATGGCGAAACGGCGCGGCTTGGCCACCTCGCCATCCACCAACACGGTCCAGGGCCGCGTCTTCAGGCTGCCGGCGTTCTGGCCCGGGTCTGACTTGTCGGTGCCGAATTCATAGAAATTGTTGTAGCTGGTGATGTCCTTCAGGCTGTTGGGCTTGTCATTGGCGGCAAGCTGCGACAGCGGACTTTTCTTGGCGTTCAGGCCGGCCAGCGTTTCCGCCGACAGCAGCAAGCCGGCGGCGCCCAGCATGAAAGCGCGGCGGTTGAAATAGACCGATTCGCTGGTGATGTCCGACGGCAAATGGTCGGCGGGTTTTCTGATCAGCATGGCGGCGCTCCTGTCGTTTCCATTTGGTCGGACCATCCTCCGGATTCTGACAGTAGCGCATGAAAACAGTTTTGTCCGATCAAGACATCCAGCCGCGCCCCAGCGCGCTGCCCTGCCCGCCCTCCCGCGCCAGCCGCTCGCCTATGGCCTGCAAGGCGGCCCAGCGCGGGCCGCACCAGTCCGGCGCGATCAGCGTCGGCGCATGGGCGGTGGCGGAAATCCGGTGATACACCACCTCCGGCGGCGTGTGGCGGATCAGGCATGCCGCCAGGTCGGCGTAATCATCCAAGGCCATGGGCGACACTTCGCCGCGCCGATACTGCGCCGCCATCCGGCTGCCGCGGACGATCATCAGCGGGTGCAGCTTCAGGCCCTCGACGCCGATATCCAGCACCGTGTCCAGCGTCGCCCGCGCATCATCCTTTCCCTCGCCCGGCAAGCCGACGATCAGATGAGCGCACACCTTGAGTCCGCGCGCGTGGGCGCGGCGGACGGCATCGCGGTAATCGGCCAGCGTGTGGCCGCGCCGAATCAAGGCCTGGGTGCGGTCGTGCGCGGTCTGCAGGCCCAGCTCCAGCCACACTTCGTTGCCCGCGTCGCGGTAAGCCGCCAGCAAATCCAGCGCCGCATCCGGCACGCAATCAGGCCGGGTGCCGACGCACAGCCCGGCCACGTCGGCGGCAGCCATCGCCTCGTCGTACAACGCGCGCAGCGTTTCCACTTCGGCATAGGTGCTGGTGTAGGCCTGAAAATAGGCCAGGTATAGCCGGGCGCGGTCGGTCTTGGCCTTCTCCCGCGCCAGCTGCTGGCTGATGGAAAGCGCGGCGGCGTCGCGGCCAAAGCTGTGGACATTGCAGAACGTGCAGCCGCCGCGCCCCAGCGTACCGTCGCGGTTGGGACAGGTGAAATCGCCGGCCAGAGACAACTTATGCACGGTCTGGCCGAAGCGTTGTTTCAGGTAATAGCCAAAGGTATGAAGGTGGCGGGTCAGGTCCATCGCGTTGCCGACAAAAGCGCGCAGTCTAGCGCGATGCGACCGCAGACAAGCTGAGCGGGATCAAGGGCTTGCCGATTCAGATAGTGTGCCAGCCCAGCCAATACAACACGCAGAACAGTCCGGCGCTGATCAGCAGGGCGATGGCCAGCGCGGAGAACAACTCATGCAGCGTGCGGCGCTGCCGCGGCCCCAGCAGCCAGCGGGCGACAGCCCACAGGATCAGGCACAGCGCGAAGAATTTGAACAGGCGTCCGAACATGGCGGCACCGGTGACGGAGAACGGCCGATTATCCCGGCGCGACCACTTCCCGCGCAAGCCGATGTTGTGGATATAATCTGACGGTAGCCGCAGGAGACCGCGCCATGACATGCTCCGGCAGAGAGCGGCGGGCGCGGATAAAAAATAGAAGAGGCCCCCAAATCCATGACCGACTCCGATTGTTCGGTAGGCATCGTCGCGGCCGAAGACGCCGTATTCGATGTCCCTTTGCCGCTCGCCAGCGGCGCCGTGCTGCCCAGCTACCAGCTGCGCTTCGAAACCTACGGCCGGCTCAACGCCGACAAGAGCAACGCCATCCTGATCTGCCACGCCCTGTCCGGCCATCATCATGTCGCCGGCCGTTACCAGCCTGACGATAAGGCTGCCGGCTGGTGGGACAATATGGTCGGCCCTGGCAAACCCATTGACACCCGCCGCTTCTTCGTCGTCGGCGTCAACAATCTTGGCGGCTGCCACGGCAGCACCGGCCCGTCCAGCCTGAACCCGGCCACCGGCCAGCCCTGGGGTTCGGCCTTCCCGGTGGTGACGGTGCAGGACTGGGTGACCTCGCAAGCCCACCTTGCCGACCGCCTGGGCATCACGCGCTGGGCGGCGGTGATCGGCGGCTCGCTTGGCGGCATGCAGGCGCTGCAGTGGAGCATCGCTTATCCCGATCGCGTGGCGCACGCGCTGGTGATCGCCTCAGCGCCCAAGCTGTCGGCGCAGAACATCGCCTTCAACGACGTGGCGCGCCAGGCCATCCTGTCCGACCCGGACTTCTGCGGCGGCGACTTCTACCAGCAGGGCACGGTGCCGCGCCGCGGCCTGCGGCTGGCCCGCATGCTGGGCCACATCACGTATTTGTCCGATGATGGCATGGGCGAGAAATTCGGCCGCATGCTGCGCTCCGGCGAGTATCAGTTCGGCTATGACGTGGAGTTCGAGATCGAGAGCTATCTGCGCTACCAGGGCGACAAATTCTCCGACTACTTCGACGGCAACACCTATCTATTGATGACCAAGGCGCTGGACTACTTCGACCCGGCCCGGGAACACGGCGGCGACCTGGCCGCCGCGCTGAAGCCGGCGCAGGCTCAATTCCTGCTGGCCAGCTTCACCAGCGACTGGCGCTTCTCGCCGGAACGCTCGCGCGAGACGGTGCAGGCGCTGATCGCCGCCGGCAAGCGCGTCAGCTATGCCGAGATCGAATCGGCGCACGGCCATGACGCCTTCCTGATGCTGGATCAGCCGTATGTGGACCTGATGCGCGCCTATCTTCAGCGCGTGGCGCAGGAGGTGAACGCATGAGCGCCATCCAGACTCTCCGTCCCGACCTGCAACTGATAGCCGACTGGATCGCGCCGCACAGCCGAGTGCTGGACCTGGGCTGCGGCGACGGCCAGCTTCTGGCCGCCCTGCAGCAGGAAAAGCAGGTGCAGGGCTATGGCGTGGACTTCGACGTGGCCAATGTGGTGCGCTGCGTCGCCTCCGGCGTCAACGCCATCCAGGGCGACCTGGAAACCGGCCTGGCCGACTTCGGCGACGCGCGCTTCGACCACGTGGTGCTGTCTCAGACGATACAGGCGATGCGCCACACCGAGGCCATCCTCAACGAGATGCTGCGCGTCGGTCGCGAGGCCATCGTCACCTTCCCCAACTTCGGCTATTGGCAGAACCGGCTGCAGATCCTGCAGGGCCACATGCCGGTGTCCGACACCATCCCGTATCAGTGGTACGACACGCCCAACATCCACTGGTGCATGCTGGGGGACTTCGAGGAACTCTGCGCCAAAAACCGCATCCGAGTGATGCAGAGGGTGGTCATGGACAAGGGCAAGCGGGTATCCTTGCTGCCAAACCTGCGCGGCAGCCTGGCCTTCTACCGGGTGGCGCGCGGCTGATTCCGTCCCGCACAAGGAGAGAAACATGCGCCTGTTGCTGGCCATTTTCCTGCCATGGCTGCAGTTCTTCACCATAGGCCGGCCCTTCGCCGGCCTGTTCTGCCTGCTGCTGCAACTGACCATCATCGGCTGGCTGCCGGCCGCGCTGTGGTCGGTGTACGCGCTGAGCCAGTACAAGACCGACCAGAAAATCGAACGGGCGCTGCGGCGCTGATTCCCGTCCGCGCCCGGCGCGGGCGGCCCGCCAACCATAACGACAACCAGCCCATGACCCTAGCCACCATCAACTGGCGGCGCGACGTGTTCTCGCGCACCATGCTCGTCTGTGTATTCACCGGCTTCGCCTCCGGCTTGCCGCTGTACGCGCTGATCAATCTGCTGCCGGCCTGGCTGCGCAGCGAGGGCGTAGACCTGAAGTCCATCGGCCTGTTCGCCTTGATCGGCCTGCCCTACACCTGGAAATTCCTGTGGTCGCCGCTGATGGACCGCTACGCGCTGCCGCTCTTGGGCCGCCGCCGCGGCTGGATGCTGGCCAGCCAGCTGGCGCTGCTGGCCAGTTTGGCGGTGTTCGGCCTGTTCGATCCCAAACAAGACATCTGGAGCATCGCCGGCTTGGCGCTGACGGTGGCCTTCTTCTCCGCCAGCCAGGATATCGTGCTGGACGCCTTCCGCCGCGAAATCCTCAACGACGCCGAACTCGGCCTCGGCAACACCGTGCATATCAATGCCTACCGGCTGGCCGGCCTGGTGCCGGGCTCGCTGTCGCTGATCCTGGCCGACCGGATGCCCTGGGGCAGCGTTTTCGTCATTACCGCCCTGTTCATGCTGCCCGGCGCGCTGATGACGCTGATGGTCAAAGAGCCCAAGCTGGCCTCCGGCAGCCCGAAAACCCTGCGTCAGGCGGTGGTGGAACCGTTCCATGAATTCGTCACCCGCCAGGGTTGGCAGGGCGCGCTGTGGATACTGGGCTTCATCTTCCTGTACAAGCTCGGCGACAGCATGGCCACCTCGCTGGCCACGCCGTTTTATCTGGACATGGGTTACGCCAAATCGCAGATCGGCCTGGTGGCCAAGCACGCCGGGCTGTGGCCGGCGGTGATCGGCGGCTTGCTGGGCGGCGTGTGGATGATCAAGCTGGGCATCAACCGCGCCTTGTGGGCCTTCGGCGTGGTGCAGGTGGTATCGATACTGGGCTTTGCCTGGCTGGCCAGCTACGGCCGGTTCGACAGCGTAGGCGCGGAGCAATTGGCGATGCTGGCGGTGGTCATCGGCTTCGAGGCCTTGGGCGTCGGTCTCGGCACCGCGGCCTTTGTCGCCTTCATCGCCCGCAGCACCCATCCGGCCTACACCGCCACCCAGTTCGCCCTGTTCACCAGCCTGGCGGCGGTGCCGCGCACGCTGGCCAACGCCGCCACCGGCTACATTGTGGAGTCCATCGGCTGGACCTCGTTCTTCTTCCTGTGCACGGCGCTGGCGATTCCCGGCATGATGCTGCTGGTCAAGGTGGCGCCGTGGGGGGACGATCCGGCGCCGCAACAGGCCTGATCGCGTCCTAAAGCAGGCGCGGCTCAGAGCTGGCACTGCTCGCTGCCGCCCTCTAGCCTGCACTGCTTGATCGATCCGTCCTGATCGACTTTCAGCAGCCACTCATCGAGGCCGGAACCCGGCTTGGGCCGCGCCTCGATGATGAAGCTGGCCTGCTCGACATTGTCGGCCGAAGGCGTTGCGCTGCTGAAGCCTATGGCGAAGGCGGCCGTTCCGCTAGCCGGCAAGGCAGGCCAAGCCAGCGGACCATCCTGGTAGTAGACACCGTATTCGTGATACCAGCGCTGCATGAAGTGGCTGTTTTCCAGCAGCGCCGCCTTCGCCTCCGCCAGCCGCGCCCGCTGCATGTATTGCTGATAGCCCGGCACCGCCAAAGACAGCAGCAAGGCGGCAATCGCCAGGCAGATCATCATTTCCAGCAGAGTGAAACCACGCAGTCCGCTTCCGTTCATCGCGCTTTCTCCTCCCAACCCAGCCGCCGTCCTTCGCCGCCATTGTCCACTCGATACCAGCTCTGCAGCGTCACCGCGCTGAAGCGGCTATGTCCCCAGGCGCGCACCGTGATCCGGTACAAACGCGCCGGGCCGTTCTGCCCGGAACCGAAGCGCGGGTCGATCAATTCCACCACATAACGCGGATTCGCCCACGACAGGCTGCCCGCCCGCACGCCCTGCGGGCATTGCCATTGCTTGACCGATGGTTCCAGTTCGTACTCCCGGCTGTTGCCGCAGGGATGCAGCAGAGGCACGCCGTTCAGGCTCTGTTTCTCCGGCGGCGTCGTCGGCTCGCACAGGCCCTTGCCTTGCGTCCCATGGCAGGTGGGCGAGAACACAGACTCGTGGCCATACAACTTGCCGGGATCGCTTGCTCGGCTGGCCATATCGTTTTTCAGGTCCCATTGCCACACCCATTGCTCCGCGCCGCGCAAAGCCTGCCGCGCCAATCCTTCGGCGCGGCGGCGCTCCTGCGCATTGGCCGCCAGCAAGCGCGCGCTGAGGATAAGCTGCGACGAAGACAACACCAGCATGGCCAGCAGCGACAACAGCCCCATTACCATCAGCAAGGTACCGCCGCGCTGTGCAGAATGATTCATGTTTTATCCCCGCATGACGAAGTCGACATCAACGGCAAGTCCTGGCTCAAACGCTCCACCCGCGCCCGACGGCTATCCAGCCGCCACGCCAGCTCCAGCCGCGCCGCCGCCAACCGCTGAGCGCCGCTGCCGTCCAGCGCCTCCGCCGCGCGCCATTGCCATGCCGCCCCCTCGTCACAACTGGAGCGCAACTGCACGCTGATCGACAAATGCTCGACGTTATCGAGCAGCAAGCGTTCTGGGCCAAACGGCAGCCCGCCCAAGCGGTCGCGCGCCAACAAGCGATGGTCGCGCAACTCATAGTGGCGCTCCAGCGGCAGCCACAGCTGCAGCGAAGGCGCATGCAGGCCATCGGCCTGCTCCGCCGTCTGCAATGGCAGGGCAGGCGTCAGTTGCAGCAGAGGCGCATTGGCGCCGCCCAGCCATTGCGCCGACGCGCCCGTCAACGCCCATGTTGCCGCGCAGCTGCTCAACAGACTCTGCGGCCACGACTGGCTATTGCTGCTCGCCAGCGGTTCCAGTTCGATTCCGGCCAGTTGCTGCTTATCGTCGCTCAGCAATTTACGATGCGGTAGCCAGCGGCCGGGCAGCCATAGTCGCCAATGGCCGGTGGCAAAATCCTGCGCCGTCCACGGCTGCGCGCCGCAACCAAAATGGCGGTGCTTCGCCACGTCTCTCGCCAGTTGCCCCATCGCCCAGAGGGCCTGCTGCCGCGCCTCCAAATGCCGTGCGACGTCATTCACGGACTGATTGGTCGCGGTGAGCGAGGTCAGCGCAAAAGCCGTCACCAGCGCGCCCAGCGCGGTGGCCAGCAAGATGCCGAGCAGCGCCCCGCCGCGCTGGACGTTAAGGCTGCAACGGCCAGACATCGGCATGCTCCTGCCAGCCCCGCCCTTGGCGGCTGCGCCAGGCCACGCGTATCGCCAAAGGCCCGCTGCCGCCGCAACCAGGCGCGTGCAGCGTGGGCTTGTTTTTGACATCGCCGCGGCACACCGCGGCGCGCGCCCGCTCCGCCGGGTTGCCGCTGGCGCGCAAGGCTTGCTTGAAACGCGATAAATCGGCTGCCGCCTGTTGCGCCGGATCGCAGCCTACTGCGCAGTCCGGCGCCGACAGGTGATCGTCGTAACCGCTTTCCAGATAATGAATCCAGTGCGCCTCCGGCCGGGCCTCGATGGCGCTGGCCAGATTGCTGACTGCCATGTCGATGCGGGCGCGCAGCTCCGCCTCCCGCGCATGGTGCAATGAGCGCGCCTGCATGCTGGCCAGCGCCAGCAGCGCCGCCAGCCAAATCGACAGCGCCACCATGGTTTCCAAGAGACTGAAACCGGACTCACGCGCAATCATCGGCAATGCTCCCCAACGCAACGCGGCCATCCGCCGCCACCGACACGGCCAGGCAACGGCTGCCAGAACGCAGCTGAAAGACCAAGCCGCCCTCCGGCTCCACCCGTCCCTCCGGCAGCAACGTCAATTGCCGCACCGGCGCCTGCACGCGCACCTGCTCACTGTCGAACATCGCCAGCCGCAAGCGCTCGCCGCCGTCGTAACTGGCGTTGTCCATGCCTTTGTCGGCATAAACCAATCCCCCCTCGCGCCAGACCTGTTGCGAACCTGGCTGCGCCGGCTGGCAGCCCTGCAATTCGAGGTTGGTTTTGAGATTGGCGGCGCACAGGAAAACCGGCTGGTTGCGGCGCAAGGCCTCGGCCCTAGCCTGATGGACGCTGTTCAGCAACAGCAGGCCGTGGCTGAGCAGGCGCTGTCTGTCCCGCGCCGCGCCCAGCAGCGGAACGGCCAGCAGGGAAAGAATCACCGCGATGCCAACTGCCGCCATCAGCTCCGCCAGCGTCATGCCTTGTTGGGCTGGTCGGCCCATATCGCCTCCGTCGCTATTCAAGAGTTTCCAGTCTGGAAAAGCTGGGCGCGGCAACCAAGCTCCGCCTGTCCAAAAGCCGGAGCCAGCGATGCCAGACCCCGACCTTAGTTCAGGTGCAACGTCGCGGATGCGAAAACGGCGCCTCAGGGCGCCGTTGAATGGGATGGTTCACAGACGAATCAGTGCGCGGCTTCCCAGCTGTCGCCGGCGCCCACTTCGGCCAGCAGCGGCACTTTCAGCTCAGCCACGCCCGCCATGATGGCCGGCAGCTTCTGCTTGACCAGATCCAGCTCGGCCTGCGGCACTTCCAGCACCAGTTCGTCGTGCACCTGCATGATCAGCTTGCTCTGCAAGCCGTCGCGCTCGAGCCAGTTCTGCACGGCTATCATCGCCAGCTTGATCAGATCGGCGGCCGTGCCCTGCATTGGCGCGTTGATCGCCGCGCGCTCGGCGCCGGCGCGGCGGGCTGGATTGGACAATTTGATGTCCGGCAGATACAACCGGCGGCCGAACACGGTTTCGACGTAACCCTGCTCGCGCGCCTTCTCGCGCGTGGTCTGCATGTACTCGGCCACACCCGGGTAGCGCATGAAGTAGCGGTCGATGTACTGCTGGGCGGCGCTGCGCTCGATGTCGAGTTGGGCGGCGAGTCCAAACGCGCTCATGCCGTAGATCAGGCCGAAGTTGATCGCCTTGGCGGCGCGGCGCTGATCGGATGTGACGGCGGACAAGTCGACCCCGAACACTTCCGCAGCCGTGGCGCGGTGGATGTCTTCGCCGCTGGCGAAAGCCTTCAGCATGCCCTCGTCGTCGGACAGATGCGCCATGATGCGCAGCTCGATCTGCGAATAGTCGGCCGACACGATCTGCCAGCCGGCCGGCGCGATGAAGGCTTCGCGCACGCGGCGGCCCTCGGCGGTGCGCACCGGGATGTTCTGCAGATTGGGATCATTGCTGGACAGCCGGCCGGTAATCGCCACCGCCTGTGAATAAGTGGTGTGGACGCGGCCAGTCTGTGGATAAATCAGCGTCGGCAGTTTGTCGGTGTAAGTGGACTTCAGTTTGGCCAGCCCGCGGTACTCCAGAATGCGCTTGGGCAGCGGATGATCCAGCGCCAGTTGCTCCAGCACCGACTCGTCGGTGGAATAGCCGCCGCTCGGCGTCTTCTTCACGCCCTTGGTCGGGATGGCCAGCTTGCCGAACAAGATTTCTTGCAGCTGCTTGGGCGAGTTCAAGTTGAAAGGCTGGCCGGCCAGCTCATACGCCTGCTGTTCGAGCTCCAGCATCTGGCTGCCCAGCTGGTGGCTCTGGGCATTCAGTTTGTCGCGGTCGATCAGCACGCCGTGGCGCTCCATCTTGAACAGCACCTCGGCCACCGGCAACTCGATATCGCGGTAGACCTTTTCCAGGTCGCCGCGAAGCTCGCCGGCGAAGAACTGGTTCAAGCGCAGGGTGATGTCGGCGTCTTCGGCAGAATAATTGGCCGCAGTGGCGACATCCACTTCGGCAAAGCCGATCTGCTTGGCGCCTTTGCCGCAGATGTCCTCGTAGCTGACGGTGTTCTCGCCCAGATGGCGGCGCGCCAGATCATCCATATTGTGGCGCTGGTGGCTCTCCAGCACGTAGGAAGCCAGCATCGAGTCGTCGGCGATGCCGCGCAGCGTGATGCCATGATTGGCCAGCACGTGGCAGTCGTACTTCAGATTCTGGCCGCATTTCTTCTTGCCGGCATCTTCCAGCCACGGTTTGAGCTTGGCCAAGGCGGCATCCAGCGGCAATTGCTCCGGCGCGCCGGCGTAATGATGCGCCAGCGGCAGATAGGCGGCTTTGCCCGCCTCCACCGAGAAACTGATGCCGACGATGCGCGCCTGCAGCGGCTCCAGGCTGGTGGTTTCGGTGTCGAACGAGGTCACCTTGGCCGCAGCCAGTTTGTCCCGCCAGGCGTCCAGTTGCGCCTCGGTGAGGATGGTTTCGTAATGACGCTCGATATGGCCCGGTTGCGGCTGCGCCGCGGCAGGTTCGTCCGCGCCAAACAGATCGCTTTGCGCGGCGGGAGCCTCCTCGCTGCGCTGGACCACGGCCGGCATCTCCGCGCCCTCGGTCACCTCGCGGTAGAAAGTGCGGAAGCCCAGGTCCTGGAACAGCTCGGCCAGGCGCCGCTTGTCCTTCTGGCCATGCTGCAGGCCCGGCAGCCCGTGCGGCAGATCATTGCTTAAATCGACCGCGCAATCGATAGTGATCAGGCGCTTGCCCATCGGCAGCCAGTCCAGCGCGGCGCGCAGGTTTTCGCCCACCTTGCCGCCGACGCTGTCGGCCTGGGCGATGATGGCGTCCAGGCTGCCGTACTCCTCCAGCCACTTCACTGCCGTCTTCGGGCCGCATTTATCCACGCCGGGCACGTTGTCGACCTTGTCGCCGATCAGGGTCAGGTAGTCGATGATGAGACTCGGCGGCACGCCGAACTTCTCCTTCACGCCGGCCTCGTCCAGCAGCTCGTTGGTCATGGTGTTGACCAGCGTGATGTCCGGCGTGACCAGCTGCGCCATGTCCTTGTCGCCGGTGGAGACGATTACCTTCATTCCCGCCGCCGCCGCGGCGCGCGCCAGCGTGCCGATCACGTCGTCCGCTTCCACGCCCGGCACCACCAGCATCGGCCAGCCGGAGGCTTGCACCACGTCGTGGACCGCCGTAATCTGGGAGGCAAGCTCCTCGGGCATGGACGGGCGATTGGCCTTGTATTCGGGGTACAGATCATCGCGGAAAGTCTTGCCCTTCGCGTCGAAGACGCAGGCGCTATAATCGAATTCAACCTCCTTCTCCAGCCGCCTGAGCATGTTCACCATGCCATAGACAGCCCCCACCGGGCGGCCATCCGGAGAGCGTAAATCGGGCATCGCGTGAAAGGCGCGGTACAAATAAGAAGAGCCGTCGATCAATAACAATGTTTTCATAAGAGGCAGAATATGAGCTTGTCCGATAAGTTACCGCAGACCAGCGACCGTCACGCCATGATGCAGCGCTTCCGTTCGCGCGAAGCCTGGCACGTGATGAAGATCCTGTCGGAGTTTGTCGAGTCGGCCGAGGAACTGCAAGGCATCACTCCGGCAGTGAGCATATTTGGCAGCGCGCGCACGCCGCGCGATCACAAATACTACAAATTGACCGAGGAAGTGGCGCGGCGTCTGTCCGACTCCGGCTTCTCGGTGATATCCGGCGGCGGCCCAGGCATCATGGAGGCCGCCAACAAAGGCGCATTCTACGGCAGAAGCCCGTCGGTTGCCCTCAACATCGTGCTGCCGCACGAACAGAAACCCAACGAGTACCAGGATCTGTCGGTCAAGTTCAACCACTTCTTCAGCCGCAAGGTGATGTTCGTCAAGCACGCCATCGCCTACGTGGTGATGCCCGGCGGCTTTGGCACGCTGGACGAAATGTTCGAGGCGCTGACGTTGATCCAGACCGGCAAGAGCCGCAAGATACCCATCATCCTGTGCTGCCACGAATTCTGGGCCGGCCTCCTGGATTGGGTGAAGGACCGCCTGGTCAGCGAGGGCATGATCAATCCGGACGATCTGAACCTGATCCAGCTGATAGACGACCCGCAACAAATCGTCGACACCATTTTCAAGCACTACGAAACCCGCGGCTTCGAAGCGTTGCCGGAAGAACGCGAACAGTTGCTCAACCTATAATCGCCACACTCAAATACAAGGAAACTCCATGCGCCGCCTCATCGCCCTGCTCCTACTCCTGCCGCTGGCCCCGGCCTTCGCCGCCGACGCATCCGCGCCGGCCAAGGCCGTGGTGCCGCCGCCGCCGGTGATCAGCCCGCAAAACGCCGCCGAACCGGAGCCGGAAGTGCGCCTGATCCAAAAAGGCGATGAAAAAATCGAGGAATATCGACTGAACGGCAAACTGTACATGGTCAAGGTCACGCCGGCGCACGGCGTGCCCTATTATCTGGTCGACGATAATGGCTCCGGCACCATGAAACAGGTGGACCCGGCCAACCGCATCGTCATCCCGCGTTGGGTGCTGGTGCGTTTCTGACGGAGGTCGCATGTCGGTTTACACCACGGTCAGCCGCGATAGTCTGCAGCAGTGGCTGCAAGGCTATGCGCTAGGCCAGCTGATTGACTTCCAGGGCATTGCAGCAGGCATCACCAATACCAATTACTTCGTGACCACCACGCACGGCCGCTATGTGTTGACGCTGTTCGAAACGCTGCGCCTGGACGAGTTGCCGTACTACCTGTCCTTGATGAGCCACCTGGCGCGCCACGGCGTCGCCTGTCCGGCGCCCATCGCCGACCATTCCGACCGCTTCGCCTCCTTGCTCGCCGGCAAGCCGGCCTGCCTGGTCAGCTGCCTGACAGGCACTGACGTCAGCCATCCGACGGCGGCGCAATGCCGCGCCGTCGGCGAGATGTTGGCGCAAATGCACAAGGCCGGCGCCACTTTCCCGCGGAAAATGCACAACCCACGCGGCCCGCACTGGTGGAGCCTCACCGCGCAGCAGCTCTATCCGCAACTGCCGACAGACATTGCCGAAACATTGGCAGAGGAAATCCACTTCCAGGACGGCCACCGTTTCGATCATCTGCCAAGCGGCGTCATCCATGCCGACCTGTTCCGCGACAATGTCTTGTTGGATGGAGACAGCATCAGCGGCTTCATCGACTTCTATTACGCCTGCAATGACATTCTGCTGTACGACATCGCCATCGCGGTCAACGATTGGGCACGAAGGGATGATGGGGAACTCGATGATGAACTGGCGCGAGCGTTCCTTGCCGGCTACCAGTCGGAAAGGCCGCTGAGCCAAGCGGAGCGAGACTGCTGGCCCGTCATGCTGCGCGCGGCGGCGCTGCGTTTTTGGGTATCGCGGCTGCAGGACCTGTACCAGCCGATTAGCGGCGAGCTGACCTACACCAAAGACCCAAAGGTATTTCAAAAGTTGTTACTGGCGCACCGCCAGCGTCAACACTTCTGGGTGAACTAAAACCTCAACAAGTAAAGTGACAATCAAGCCGGCCGCCTTGCGCGGCCGGCTTTTTTATGGCTTCCCCTTCTGCCGCAACCGATACCCCATCCGGCACGCGAACCCCAGCATCAGCAACACGCACATCACACTGGCCAAGCGCAGGGGGCTGGCCCAAGCCAGCGGCGCCAGCACGCCGGCCACCAGGCTGGACATCATGGTCTGGCAGAACCCTTGCAGCGACGACACCGTGCCACGCAGCGATGGAAACTGGTCCATCAGATTCAGCGTGATGGACGGCGCCGCCAGCGACATGCCGGTGGTGTACAGCGCCAGGGGCAGCACCGCCCACGGCAAGGCCATCTGGCTGGCCGCCAGGTTATAGCCCAAGTTCAGCGCGGCCGCGACGAACATCACCCAATAGCCCCGGCTGACGATCTCGCGCTGGCTGAAATGCCCGGCCATCCGGCCTGACAGAAACGCGCCAAACATGATGCCGAACACCGCCGGGCCGAACAGCCACAAGAACTGGGTCGGCCCTAGATGCAGATGCTGCATCAGGAATACCGGCGCGGATGGGATATACAGAAAGAAACCGGCGAAATTGAACGACACCGCGGCCGTCAGTAGCTGGAAATCCGGCTTGCGCCCGACTTGCCAGTAATTGGCCAGCAGATAGCGCGCTTTCAAGGGCTGGCGGGCATGCGCGTGGTGCGTTTCCTCCAGCCAGAACCAGGACAGCGCAAACAGGGCGAAGCCGACCAGCCCCATGAAGACGAAGATCGAATGCCAGCCGAAGGCGCCGTACAACCAGCCACCCACCACCGGCGCGATCGCCGGCGACAAGGAGAACAGCATGGTCACCTGCGACATCAGCCGCTGCGCCGCCGCGCCATCCAGCTTGTCGCGAATGATGGCGCGCCCCACCACCAGGCCGGCCCCGCCGCAAAGGCCCTGCAGGGCGCGGAACAGCAGCAGCGTGCCCAAACTCTCCGACAACGCGCAGCCTATCGACGCCAGGCCGAACAGCAGCGTGGTGGCCAGCACCACCGGACGGCGGCCCACCGCGTCGGAAATCGAGCCGTGCCACAGCATCATCAAGGCATAGCAGAACAAATAAACCGTCAAAGCCTGCTGCATTTCCAGCGGCGACGCCGCCAGGCTGTCACCGATGGCGCGCATCGCCGGCAGGAAGGTGTCGATGGAAAACGGGCCAAGCGTGGACAGCGCGGCCAGTAACGCCGCCAAGCCTAAATGCTTGCGTGGGGAAGAAGAGGACATGAGGACACGAATAGGGTTAACTCGAACATGTTAGCGGCTAAGCGCCACGAACAAAACCCCTGATCCTGCCTTGCGCCGCCAGGCTGCACGATCTGCGTCGCCGCCTCTTGGCCCAAGCGCGCTGCGAGATCTGACCGCGGTGTCAGACCCCAGGAAAATCCCCATGGCTTAAGCAGACCGTACTGGCCATTCCTGACAATCCATGCCACGATGCCGCCCTTCCCAAGCCACGACTGGCGGGTTATGCTGGACCGCATGCCGCAGATCCCCGCCCAAACAACAAGGGAGAAGCCACATGATACGCCTTTACCATAATCCCAAATGCTCGAAATCCCGCGCCGCGCTTGCCCTGTTGGAAGAGGCCGGCGCCGAGATCGAGGTTGTCGAATACCTGAAACATCCTCCCAGCCCGGAGGAGTTGGACCAACTGTTAAACTTGCTGGGGATGGAGCCGCGCGAGCTGATGCGCAAGAAGGAAGAGGAATACGCCGACCTCTACCTGGACGACATCACGCTGGAGCGCAAGCACCTGATTACCGCGATGGTGGACAACCCTAATCTGATCGAACGCCCCATCGCCGTCCGCGGCAACAAAGCCGTCATCGGCCGGCCGCCGGAGCAAGTATTGAATCTGCTGCGCGACTAAGGCCGCGCGGATCGTCCATCCCATGCAGCGGGATGGATCAGAAATAGGCGATGTCGTCAGCGGCATGCGCAGGATGCGCCAGGCCCGCTGGTCACGACATCAAACCGTTTGGCTAACACTCACGGCCCTTTCCGCCAGGAAAGGGCCTTTTGCATTGGCACGGCAAACAGGACAGGTGCGTGTACATTCCGCCACAGCGGCTCGTCGATCTCGTCAGTCACGTTATTGTCACTTGCAAAATAGTAACTCATGTTACTAAAATCGCCACATGAGCCCAAACAAGTCATTTTCCCAGCTCGAACAGGCCATCAACCGGGTGGAAGCGCGCTTCCCCGGCACGCCGCGCCAGGAAGTCATCCTGACCCGGCTGCTGTTCCACATCATGCCGCGCTTGAGCACCCATCTGTGCGACAACCTGAAACAGCACGGCTTGAACGAAACCGTCTGGATGGCGTTGCTGGCCTTGTACGCCTGCCCCAACCAAACGTTGAACCCGTCCGACATCAGCGAAACGCTGGACTCCTCGCGCACCAACGCCACCCGCATCGCTGACGAGTTGGTGAAGAACGGCTGGGCGGCCCGCTCGGCCAGCGCCGAAGACAGGCGCAAGATCGTTCTAGAGCTGACACCGACCGGTGTCGCGCTGGTCGAGAGCCTGCTGCCATTCTCCCGCGAGGTGCACAAGCAATTGTGGGCGGACTTCGACGACGACGAAAAACAGATTCTGGAACGGCTGATGCGCAAGTTGTTGCGCCAATTGGGCGGCTGAGCCAGACGCGCCTTCATTTGCCCGAATAATAACTGTCGTGATTATCGCGCGATAAATCATGACGCGACCGACACACATCGATTGGAGACCGACAAGGTGAACAAGAAATCATGGCCACAAACCGCCGGGGCGCTGCTGCTTAGCGCCGTGATCGGCGGCTGCGCCAGTTTCGGCCCCGACGTCACGCCTGACCAGGCGTTGAGCGCCGAACAGCTGAAGCTGGCCGCGCCGGGCAAGCAGAGTGTGAGCGCCGACTGGTGGCGCCAGCTGAATGACCCCACCCTGAACCGCCTGGTGGACGCCACGCTGCAGGACGCGCCATCGCTGAAACTGGCCGCGGCTCGCCTGCGCCAGGCCCGCGCCGCCGTCGGCATCGTCGAAAGCAAGGACGGCCCGCAACTGGATGCCACCGCCAATGCCGTTGATCTGCATTACGATCCGCTGCAGCCGCTGCTGAAAAAAGACCATCTGACCGCCTACACCGCCGCGCTGGTGGGCAGCTGGGAATTCGATTTCTGGGGCAAGAACCACGCGGCCGTCAGCGCGGCGCTGGGCCAACAGCAGGCCATCGCCTTTGAAGGACAGCAAACCCGCCTGCTGCTGACGCAAGCGGTGCTGGCCCAGTACACCCAATTGCAGCGCAATCAAGCGCAGGCCAAGCTGATCAGCCAACGTCTGGCCATCGCCGAAAGCCGCCGCGCGCTGACCCAGGCTCGCGTCAACGCCGGCCTGTTGCCGGGCGACAATCAACGCGGCAATGAAGTGTCGATTGATCGACTGCAGCAGCAGCAAAGCGCGCTGAACGCCGACATCGAACGCAATCGCCACGCGCTGGCCGCGCTGACTGGCCAAGGCCCGCAGGCCGCAGCCGGCCTCGATGCCGCGCCGTTGGCGCTGCCGCCGGCCCCGGCGCTGGACAGCCTGAATGCCGACCTGCTGGGCCGCCGTCCCGACATCGCCGCCCAGCGCGCGCGCGTGGAGTCTATGAGCCAATCGGTCAAGGAAGCCCGCGCCGAGTTCTACCCCAACGTCAAGCTGACGGCTTTCGCCGGACAGAGCTCGCTGGAACTGGATCAACTGTGGAAGAGCAATTCCTCGCTGTGGGGCTTCATGCCTGCCATCAGCCTGCCGATCTTCCATTCCGGCCAGCTGCAGTCCAACCTGGCCAAGCAACAGGCCGGCTACGACATGGCAGTGCAGCAATACAACCAGACGGTCGTCGATGCGCTGCGCGACGCCGCCGACAGCGTGTCCGGCTGGCAGAGCAGCCAGCGTCAGCTGCAGCAGGCCGAACGCGCGCTGAACAGCAGCCGGCGCGCCAGCGACGCGATGGCCGCGCGCCTGCGCGCCGGCCTGGTCAACAAGCTGTCGCTGCTGGACGCGCAAGACTCGCAGCTGAGCCAGCAATCCATCTACATCGACGCCACGGCCGCCAATCGTCTGGCCTGGGCCTCCCTGAACACCGCTTTGGGCGGCGGCTTCCAAACCGAGCCCGCCACCCGCTAAGGACACAAAACAAATGGATCAGAAACTGGAAACCGCCAAGAGCCGCAAACGCAATCTGCTGGTCGCCTCCACGGTGTTCGCCGCCGTCGCCATCGCCTATGGCGCTTACTGGACCCTGGTGTTGAGCCACCAGGAAAATACCGATGACGCCTATGTCGGCGGCCATCTGGTTCAAGTCACGCCGGAAGTCGGCGGCACCGTCGCCAAAGTCATGGTGGACGATACCGTGGCCGTTAAGGCTGGCCAGGTGCTGGTCAGCTATGACAATAGCGACGCCGAGCTGGCCTTCGAGCGCGCCCGCAATGAATTCGCCCAGACCGTGCGCCAAACGCGTCAGTTGATGGCCAACAGCCAGCAGCTGGACGCCCAGGTCGCGCTGCGCCAGGCCGAGCTGTCCCGCGCCGAATCCGACCTGAAGCGCCGCAAGCAGCTGGCCGGCAGCGAGGCGATGTCGGCCGAGGAGCTGGGCCACGCCAACGACGCCGTCGCCGCGGCCCAGGCTGCGTTGGCCGCCGCGCAAGAACAAGCCAAGGCCGGCCTGGCGCTGGTGGGCAAGGATGCGCTGGCGCAGCAGCCGGCGGTGAAAGCCGCCGCCAGCCGCCTGAAGGAAGCCTGGCTGGCGCTGCAGCGCACCGAAATCAAATCGCCGCTGGCCGGCACCGTCGCCCGCCGCAATGTGCAGGTGGGCCAGCGCATCGCCGCCGGCACGCCGCTGATGGCCGTGGTGCCGCTGGAAAACCTGTGGGTGGACGCCAACTTCAAGGAAGGCCAGCTGGCCAAGATCCGCGTCGGCCAGCCGGTGGAGCTGAAATCCGACCTGTACGGCGGCAAAGTGGTCTACCACGGCAAGGTGCAGGGTCTGGCCGCCGGCACGGGCAGCGCCTTCTCGCTGTTGCCGCCGCAGAACGCCACCGGCAACTGGATCAAGGTCGTGCAGCGGGTGCCGGTGCGCATCGCGATGGACCCGCAGGATCTGAAGAATCACCCGCTGCGCGTTGGCCTGTCCATGGACGTGGTGGTGGACACCAGCAACCAGGATGGCAAATCGCTGGCCGAAGCCGCGCCGGCGCAAGCCCCGAGCGAACATAACGGCACGCTGCCGGACTTGAAGCAGGCTGACAAGCTGGTGGCCGAGATCCTGGCCGCCAATGCCGGCAAGTAAGGACGCCCGCCCATGAATCAACCGCCACTGACCGGCTCGAAACTGGTCTGGATCACGCTGGCGCTGTCGATGTCGGTGTTCATGCAGGTGCTGGACACCACCATCGCCAACGTGGCGCTGCCCACCATTTCGGGCAACCTCGGCGCCGCTACCAGCCAGGGCACTTGGGTGATCACCTCGTTCGGCGTGGCCAACGCCATTTCGGTGCCCTTGACCGGCTGGCTGGCCAAGCGCTTCGGCGAGGTGAAGCTGTTCACCGCCTCCACCCTGCTGTTTGTGCTGACCTCCTGGCTGTGCGGCATGTCCAGCAGCCTGGAAATGCTGATTTTCTTCCGCGTGCTGCAAGGCGCGGTGGCCGGCCCGATGATTCCGCTGTCGCAGAGCCTGCTGCTGTCCTGCTATCCGCCTGCCAAGAAAGGCATGGCGCTGGCGCTATGGGCGATGACGGTTATCGTCGCGCCGGTATTCGGCCCGATTCTGGGTGGGATCATCAGCGACAACTGGCACTGGGGCTGGATCTTCTTCATCAACGTGCCGGTGGGGCTGGCTGCCGCCTTCGTCTCCTGGCGCATCCTGAAGAGCCGTGAAACCGACACCTTTGACCTGCCTATCGACAAGATAGGCCTGGCCTTGCTGGTGATCGGCGTCGGCTCGCTGCAGATGGTGCTGGACCGCGGCAAGGAACTGGATTGGTTCAATTCCACCGAGGTGATCACCTTGGCGGTGGTGGCCGTGCTGGCCTTGGTCTATCTGGTGATCTGGGAGCTGGGCGAGGACCACCCCATCGTCGACCTGACGCTGTTCAAGGAGCGCAACTTCACGGTCGGCACCATCGCCATCAGCCTGGGCTTCATGCTGTACTTCGGCGCCGTGGTGCTGCTGCCGCTGATGCTGCAGACCCAGCTCGGCTATACCGCCACCTGGGCCGGCCTGGCCGCCGCGCCCATCGGCCTGATTCCGGTGGTGCTGTCGCCCATCATCGGCAAGAACGCGCACCGCTGGGACATGCGCTGGCTGGTGACGCTGAGCTTCAGCGTCTACGCCATCTGCTTTTTCTGGCGCAGCAACTTCAACACCCAGATGGACTTTTCTTATGTGGTGTGGCCGCAGGTCGTGCAAGGCATAGGCGTGGCCTGCTTCTTCATGCCATTGACCACGATCACGCTGTCCGGCCTGCATCCGTCGCGCATCGCCAGCGCTTCCAGCCTGTCGAATTTCTTGCGGATTCTGGCGGGCAGCATCGGCACCTCGATCACCACCACCATGTGGGACCGCCGCGAGGCGCTGCACCACTCCAAGCTGACTGAACATGTGACGCAATACGATCCGGCCTCGGTCTCCTGGTTCGACGCGATGAGCAAGCTGGGTCTGGGCACCACGCAGCAGCAGGCGCTGACTCAGCTGCAGATCACCCAGCAGGGCTACATCATGGCGGCCAACGAGATCTTCTGGGTGTCCGGCATCCTGTTCGTGCTGCTGATCGCCCTGGTGTGGTTCGCCAAACCGCCGTTTACCGCCTCCGGCGGGGATAGCGGGGCGCATTAGCGTTAAAGCCATGGGATCAGCCGCGAAAACCACGAAACGACACGAAATATCGACATCAGACTCCAAACCGTTTTCACAAACACGAGACGGGGATCGATCCAGTTGTGTTCGTGTTCTTTCGTGGTTTTCGTGGCTATTCCGTATTACTTCAGAAATCCGTCAAACGCCTCCATCCCGCGGCTGACCGCCTTGTCGCGGTGCTGCACCCGGAACAGCGTCCGCGTCAGCAAGGGAAGGTTTGCTTCCACTTCCACCACGCTGCCGGCCGCCAGCAAATCCGCCACCACGTGACGGGACAAACAGCTGACGCCAAGGCCGGCCGCCACCGCATGCTTGATCGCCTCCGAGTGGCCCAGCTCCATGCCGATGGCCAGCCGTTTCAAGTGGGGCAGCAGCACCCGTTCCACTTCCTCGCGGGTGCCGGAACCGGGCTCGCGCAGAATCCACGACGCGTCGGCCAGTTCATCCGCCGTCACCTTGCGCCCTGCCAGCGGATGATCGACGGCGGCAAACACCAGCAATTCATCCTGCCGCCATGCATTGGCCAGCAGCTCCGGGTGATGGCAGGGGCCTTCTATCAAGCCGAAATCGACGCGGAACGCCGCCACCGCTTCGACGATGTCTCGGGTATTGGCGACGTCGAGTTCCAGCCGCGCCTGCGGCCAGTCCTTGCGGAACGCGGCCAGCAGCGATGGCAGCAGATAGTTGGCGATGGTGGTGCTGGCGCCGATGCGCAGCGCCAGCTCGCCGCCGCTGAACAGCCCCTGCACGTCGCAGGCCGCATCCAGCAGCGCCCGGGCGCGCGGCAGCAGCAAGCGGCCATGCTCGTTGATCAGCAGCCGGCGGCCGACGCGGTCAAACAGCTTGACGCCCAGCCCCTGCTCCAACTTGTCCAGCGCCTGGCTGGCCGCCGACTGCGTCAGCGCCACCTGCTCGGCGGCGCGCGTGACGGTATCCCATTCCGCAACCGCGACGAACACTTCCAGTTCGCGCAGGCTGATGTGCAGGCTCATGCCGCCTCCAAAACAGTTTTTCTAATTGTATATATTAATTTTATCCGTTTTTCTACTTACACAGCTGCGCGTATCGTTAGGCATATAGCAAAGAGGCATGAACATATGACTAACTATCGCAATATTATTCCCGGCCTGGCGCTGTCGCTGGGTCTGGCGGGCGCCGCCATCTGGGCGGCCGATTTGCCGGCGATGAAAAGCCTGGGCTTCTCAGCCCTCACCATCGCCATCGTCGGCGGCATGATCATCGGCAATACCGTCTATCGCTTTATCGCCGTGCCCAGCCATCAAGGCATCGCCTTCTCCAAGCAAAAACTGCTGCGCGCCGGCATCATCTTGTTCGGCTTCAAGCTAACGTTCCAGGACATCGCCGCCGTCGGTTTCTCCGGCGTGCTGATCGACGCGCTGGTGCTGACCTCCACCTTTCTGTTGGCGTACTGGATTGGCCGCAAGAAGCTGGGGCTGGACGAGCAGAGCGTGATCCTGATCGGCGCCGGCAGCTCGATCTGCGGCGCCGCCGCCATCCTGGCCACCGAGCCAGTGCTGAAGGCTCACGCGGAAAAAGTCGCGGTCGCCGTCGCCACCGTGGTGGTGTTCGGCACCGCCGCCATGTTCCTGTGGCCAATGATGTTCGAGGCGGTGCGCCACCTGGGCATTTCCGAATTCAGCTACGGCCTGTTCGCCGGCTCCACCATTCATGAAGTGGCGCAAGCGGTGGCCGCCGGCAAGTCGGTCAGCGACGCGGCGATGAATACCGCGGTGATCACCAAGATGATACGCGTGATGATGCTGGCGCCGTTCTTGATCGCCCTGTCCTCCTGGGTTGCCAAGAAACATCGCGGCAACACCCATGAGAAGACCGGCATCAGCATCCCCTGGTTCGCCGTCGCCTTCCTCGCCGTCGCCGGCTTCAACTCCTTCAGCCTGCTGCCGCACACGCTGGTGCAACAGATCATCGCGCTGGACAACCTGCTGCTGGCGGCCGCCATGGGCGCGCTGGGCATCACCACCCACGTCTCAGCCATCCGCCAGGCCGGCGCCAAGCCGATGCTGCTGGCTAGCGCGCTGTTCGGCTGGTTGATCATAGGCGGCGGATTGATCAATATGGGCGTGCTAAGCCTGCTACGCTAATCCCAACAACGCTCGCCAAGCCCCTGCCAGTCAGGGGCTTCTTGCTAGTCGGCTCTTGGGCGGCGCAATCGCTTTCGTAGACCAAGGAGAAAATCGATGAGTCACTCCCCCTTTATTGCGCTGCTCCTGGCAAGCACGCTTTGGCTGTGCGCTCCGCTGGCTCAAGCCGCCAGCACGGAACCCGCTGCAGGAACAGAATCCGTGCGCGCGGAGGTCTTGCTCAAAACTAGCGCGTCATGGGATGGCAAGGCCTACGCAGCCTATCCCGAAGGCAAGCCGGAGCTGACCTTGCTCAAAATCACCATTCCGCCTCACACCAGCTTGCCTTGGCATACCCACCCCATGCCCAACGCCGCGTATGTGCTGTCCGGCTCCTTGACCGTGCAGAAAAAAGCCGATGGCCTGCAAAAGCAATTGCGCGCAGGCGATACCCTGCCGGAAATGGTTGGGGAAACGCATCGCGGCTTCACCGGCGATGAAGCGGTGGAGCTACTGGTTTTCTATGCCGGCAGCCCCGGCATGGCGCTCAGCCATCAAGCCGATTGAACCAGCCAATAAATAAAGCCGCCCGGCATTGCCGGGCGGCTTTCGCATTACCCTGTGATCATTCAAATCAGCATGGGCATTTCTTCATGGACTTGCCGCCGTAGCGCTCTTCCTGGCAACGGAGGAGAAAAGCCTCGCGGCTCATCACTTCAGCCTCGGGATTGAAACGTCGCCGACTGACCACATAGGCATCGTAATCCTTGACCCCCACCATCAAGCGTGCGGTTTGGGCCAAGGTTTTCCAGATCTCAGCCATTTGCCTCTCCTTGCCGGTATACCGCCGGCACTTCCTTGGTGGTGACCCATTTCACGGCCAAAGACTTGCGTATCACATGCAGGCCGAACAGCAGCATCGCCACCACCACCGCGATGAACATGGCAGTCAGCGTGGCATCCACATAATCATTGAAGATGATCTGCTGCATTTGCGCCATATTCTTGGCCGGGGCCAGCACTTCGCCCTTGGCCGCAGCGGCAGAGAACTTTTCGGCATGCGCCAGGAAGCTGATCTTGGGGCTGGCGTCAAACAGCTTCTGCCAGCCGGCGGTCAGCGTGGCCAGCAGCAACCAGAGCGTCGGCAGCGCGGTCACCCATACGTAGCGGGTCTTCTGCATTTTCACCAGCACCACCGTGGCCAGGATCAGCGCAATGCCGGCCAGCATCTGATTGGCGATGCCGAACAGCGGCCACAAGGTGTTGATGCCGCCCAGCGGATCGACCACGCCCTGGTACAGGAAGTAACCCCAGGCGGAGACGGCCAGGCCGGTGGCGACGAAGTTAGCCACCCACGATTCGGTATTCGCCATCGGCTTGACGAAGAAGCCCAGCAAATCCTGAATCATGAAGCGCAGCACGCGGGTGCCGGCGTCCACCGTGGTCAGGATGAACAGCGCTTCGAACAGGATGGCGAAGTGGTACCAGAAGGCCATCATGGTCTTGCCGCCGATCACGCCGGACAAGATGTGCGCCATGCCCACCGCCAAGGTCGGCGCGCCGCCGGCGCGGGACAGCACGGAATGCTCGCCGACATCGGTCGCCAGTTGCGTCAGCGCATCCGGCGTGATGACGAAGCCCCAGCCGGAAATCACCTGCGCGGCGTCGACCGCGGTTTTGCCGATCACGGCGGCAGGGCTGTTCATGGCGAAGTACACGCCCGGATCCAGCACGCAGGCGGCAATCAGCGCCATGATAGCGACGAAGCTCTCCACCAGCATGGCGCCGTAACCTATCATCCTCGCCTGGGTTTCATTCTCGATCAGCTTCGGCGTCGTGCCGGAGGCCACCAGCGAATGGAAGCCAGACACCGCGCCGCAGGCGATGGTGATGAACAGGAAGGGGAACAAATTGCCGGCGAACACCGGGCCGCTGCCATCGATGAACTTGGTGACGGACGGCATGTGCAGCGGCGGCGCCACGATCAGGATGCCGATGGCCAGGCCGACGATGGTGCCGATCTTCAGGAAGGTGGACAGGTAGTCGCGCGGCGCCAGCAGCAGCCAGACCGGCAACACCGAGGCGATGAAGCCGTAGCCGATCAGCACCCAAGCCAGCGTGGTGCCCTTCAGCGTGAACAGCGGCGCCAAGGTGGCGCTCTTGGCCACGTCGCCGCCGTAGACGATGGCCAGCATCAACAGGATGAAGCCCAGCACCGACACCTCGCCGATCTTGCCCGGCCGGATGAAGCGGCTATAGACGCCCATCAAGAGCGCGATCGGAATGGTGCAGGCGATGGTGAAGGTGCCCCACGGGCTGTCGGCCAGCGCCTTGACCACCACCAGCGCCAGCACCGCCAGCAGAATCACCATGATCATCAGCACGCCGATGGAAGCGATCACGCCAGGGATGTCGCCCAGCTCCTGGCGGATCATCTCGCCCAGCGACTTGCCGTCGCGGCGCATGGACAGGAACAGAATCAGGAAGTCCTGCACCGCGCCGGCCAGCATGACGCCGACCAGAATCCATAAGGTGCCGGGCAGATAGCCCATCTGCGCCGCCAGGACGGGGCCCACCAGCGGACCGGCGCCGGCGATGGCGGCGAAGTGGTGGCCGAATACCACCCATTTGTTGGTGGGCACGTAATCGAGCCCGTCGTTGAATTTTTCCGCCGGCGTCAGCCGGCGCGCGTCCAGCTCCAGCACCTTGTCGGCGATGAAGCGGCTGTAGAAGCGGTAGGCGATGGCATAGACCGACAAGGCGGCCACCACCAGCCATACCGCGTTGATCGTCTCTCCGCGGTTCAGCGCCATCATGGCGAAGGCCGTCGCCCCCGCCAGCGCCACCAGCAGCCAGACGACGCACTGCTTGATCTGTTGCATAAGGAGTCCCTGTTCTCTATCTCCCCCAGCTTTCCTTGACGGGCAGCCCATCTGCCGGCCGGTGTCCGGGTATGGTTCTATACTATTGATTTTGTCGACATGCGGAATGAAACTCAAGAGAAATTAGAGCCAATATCCTATTGAATGTCTTTATTTTGCCAGCGCTTATTTTCCGCGCCCTGCCCAACGCGAAAACATCCTGCCTATACCAGCCATGGCCAGGGAAATTGCACCACTCCATATCCCACCAAAACGGCTGAAGCGGCAGCCAGGCCAATAGGCCAGCGCCCGGCGGCCGGCTTCAAAACCGCGAGCGGATCGGCGTCATTTGAAAAACGACTTTGCACAGGCGCTAAAACCCCGACTGCCAAGTATTCAAACGCGTGTTACTATTTTTGCCCAAGGGATCGAAAAACTCGGACGCAATGGCACAACACATTCTCATCGTGGAAGACGACGCCAGGCTGGCGGAATTGATCGCGGCCTATCTGACCAAGCATGGTTATCAGGTTAGCCTGCATGGCCGCGGCGACACCGCGCCGGCGGTCATCCTGGACACCCGGCCCGACCTGGTGGTGCTGGACGTGATGCTGCCGGGCCGTGAAGGCTTCGACGTCTGCCGCGACGTTCGCCCGCACTACAGCGGCCGCATTCTGATGATGACGGCGCGCGACGAAGACGTGGATGAAATCCTCGGCCTGGAACTGGGCGCTGACGATTACCTGGCCAAGCCGGTGGAGCCGCGCCGGCTGTTGGCGCGCATCCGAGCCCTGCTGCGGCGCAGCGGCGCGCAAGCGGAAGGCGGCGGCGTCGTGGTGGAGAACGACAGCATCACCTTCGGCCAGTTCCGCATCAGCCAGGCCACGCGCGAGGCGCTGCTCGGCGACGAGCAGATCGAGCTGACCACGGCCGAATTCGACCTGCTGTGGCTGTTGGCCACTCACGCCGGCCAGGTGCTGTCGCGCGACGACATCATGAGCGAGCTGCGCGGCATCGGCTTCGACGGCCTGGACCGTTCGATCGACGCCCGCATCTCGCGGCTGCGCCGCAAGCTGGGCGACAACCCCGACACCCCGGCCCGCATCAAGACCGTGCGCGGCAAGGGCTATTTGTTCTCGCGCAGCGACTGGGAATAAACCATGTCGCCGAAAAAGCTGCGCGTCTGGTTCAAGCCTACGCTGGGCACCCTGTTCGCACGCTACTTCCTGATCACCATGCTAGTGGAGCTGTTGATCATCATCGGCTTCGGCTTTCTGGTGACCAAGCTGTATGAAACCAGCGATCAGTCCAGCCGAGTGCATTTCATGAACGGCACCGTGTCGCTGATTCAAGACCGGCTGCTGCAGCAACCGCCGCAACGCTGGGATGCCGAACTGGCCAATCTGTCCAGCCGCTTCAGCTACCCCTTGCGGCTGGTCGATCAGCCACCGACCGACATCGCCAAGGACGCCGCTCCGCTATTGCGCCAGGGCAAACCGTATCTCGACAGCGACAACCAGCTGCTATATGTGACGATGCCGGGCGACAAACGCCTGCTGGCGCTGGGCCCGCTGGATGTGCAATCCAGCGAGAGCACCTGGATCAGCGAGGACATTCAGGTGCTGCTGATCTGGATGCTGCTGTCCGGCAGCACCCTGGGCACCCTGCTCTATTTCATTCTGCGGCCGCTGTGGACCGATCTGCTGGAAGTGAGGCGCACCGCCGAGGCCTTTGCCGAGGGCGACTTCAGCGCCCGCGCGCGCTCCGCCACCAGCCGGCTGTTCGCGCCGCTGCCGCTGGCCTTCAACAGCATGGCCTCGCGGCTGGAGCGACAGATGGAAACGCGCCAAGCGCTGTCGCACGCCATCGCCCATGAGATTCGCACCCCCATCGCCCGGCTGCGCTTCGGCCTGACCATGCTGGAGGAGGAGGAAGATCCCAAGGAATGGCAGCGCTACCGCGACGGCATGGAGCGCGATATGCAGGAGCTGGAAGAACTGATCAATTCCAGCATGGAATTCTCCAAACTCAGGCGCAGCGAGGTTCCGCTGCACCTGGAGACGATCGATCTGTTCGACTGGTTCGACGACCTGATCGACCTGGTCACGCCCCTGAAACCCGCCAACTTGGCCTTGACGCTGGACTGTCCGCACGAGGACGGCGCCTTCGACCGCAAGCTGATGTACATCGCCACCCGCAATCTGCTGCTGAATGCCTTCAAGTACGCCCACGCCCAGGTCAGGATGAAGGTCTACCACCAAGGCGAGCAGTTGATCATAGAAGTGGACGATGACGGCTGCGGCATTCCGGAGGAAGACTGCGACAAAGTGTTCGAGCCCTTCCTGCGGCTGGATCGCAGCCGCGACCGCGCCACCGGCGGCCATGGCCTAGGCCTATCCTTCGTCCGCTTGATCGCCGAACACCACCACGGCCAGGCCAGCGCCGGCGCCAGCGATCTGGGCGGCGCGCGCTTCCGCATGATCATTGCGCAACCGTCGCTGCCGCCGCAATAAGTCACTCACCGTCACAAAGCGCCGACAGGAAGCCAACAGACCGCTTACCGGCCATTCCGGATAATCCCATCATCAACTCATCAGGGATTATGCAGAATGGTTTCCACTCGACCGGCGGCGTTGCTGGTACACGGCCTAGGCGGCACCGCTTATGATTTGGGCGCGCTGGGCCGCACGCTGGAGGACGCCGACATCGTTACCCACTCCCCGGTGCTGCCCGGTCACGGCGGCTCGCCGGAAGACCTGCTCAGCGTCGGCTGGGAGGATTGGGTGGAAAGCATTCGCAAGGAATACCGCGCGCTGAAGGCCAAGCACAAGGTGGTGCACTTGGCTGGCGTCTGCCTGGGCGGCCTGGTGGCGCTGGAAGTGGCGCGCCGGGAAAACCATCAGGACAAGCTGGCGCTGTACGCGCCGCCGATGTTCCTGGACGGCTGGAGCCTGCCCAAGCTGACTTGGCTGCGCCATGCGGTTTATCACATCCCGCGCTTGGCCAAGAAGATGCGCGTGCCGGAGGTGTCGCCGTTCGGCATCAAGAACGTGCGCATCCGCAAGGCCATCCAGCAGCGCTTCGAGCGCGGCGATCGTTTCCACTACGCCTACATCCCGCTGGCCTGCATCCGCGAAGTGGACCGCCTGCGCCGCCAGCTGAAGCGCCATCTGCACGAAATCACCTGTCCGACACTGATCGTGCACGCCGACGAGGACGACATCACCAGCCCGCGCTCCGCCCACTACCTGATGCAATACCTGGGCGGCCCGGTCGACTTCATGCCGCTGTCCAACAGCTACCACATGGTGATGGTGGACAACGAACGCGCCGAGGTGCTGCAACGCAGCCTGAAATTCTTCAACGCCGCCCCGCAACCGAAGGCGGCAGAACCCTCTTACGGCTGGACCGCCTACGTGGCGGCCTGAACGCCGGACTCAGTTCCATCCCTTTGTACGATTCGGCCCGCCGCTAGGCGGGCAATTTTTTGATTTCCGCGCCATGGCGGCAACCGGGCAGCATAAGCGCCGGCTCTGCTACAATCGCCCTCTGTTACCCCGATCCACGGACCCCGACATGAGCCACCCGCACAGCGACGCCGTAAAAGCCTTTCTGCTCGACCTGCAAGACCGCATCTGCGCGGCGCTGGAGGGCGCGGACGGCGATGGGCGCTTTGTCGAGGATGCCTGGCAGCGCGAGGCCGGCGGCGGCGGACGCAGCCGCGTGCTCAGCAACGGCGCAGTGTTCGAGCAGGCCGGCGTCAACTTCTCGCATGTCCATGGCGACGCCCTGCCCGCCTCCGCCACCGCGCACCGCCCCGAGCTGGCCGGCCGCCGCTTCGAGGCGATGGGCGTGTCGCTGGTGATCCATCCGCATAACCCGCACGTCCCCACCAGCCACGCCAATGTGCGCTTTTTCATCGCGGAGAAAGAAGGCGAGGCGCCTGTGTGGTGGTTCGGCGGCGGCTTCGACCTGACGCCGTTCTACCCGGCGCGGGAGGACGTGGTGCATTGGCACACGGTGGCGCGCGATCTGTGCGCGCCGTTCGGCCCCGAGGTCTACCCGCGCTACAAGAAATGGTGCGACGAATACTTCTACTTGAAACACCGCAACGAGGCGCGCGGCGTCGGCGGGCTGTTCTTTGATGATCTGAACGAATGGGGCTTCGACCAGAGCTTCGCCTTCATGCAAGCCGTGGGCAACGGCTATCTGGATGCCTACCTGCCCATCGTGGACAAGCGCAAGCACACCGCCTGGGGCGAGCGCGAGCGCCAGTTCCAGCTATACCGCCGTGGGCGTTACGTCGAATTCAATCTGGTATGGGACCGCGGCACGCTGTTTGGCCTGCAGTCCGGCGGCCGCACCGAATCCATCCTGATGTCGATGCCGCCGCTGGTGCGCTGGGAATACGGCTACCAACCGGAGCCGGGCAGCGCGGAAGCCCAGCTGTACACCGATTTCCTGCCAGCGCGCGACTGGGTGTGAACCAGCATGGGCTGGCCTTCGCGCAACCCACAGCGGCGGCGGGATCGGGTATCCTAGCCGGTTTGCTGGCCTAAGCGCCTTCTGACAAACGACTCCGGAATCATCGATGCACCACTCCAAGGCCACTGACCTGCCCCGCGCGCTGGAAACCGCGCTCTGGCTGCTGTTCGCGCTGATCTGGTTCGGCAGTCTCGGCTACCGCGGCCTGATCCACGCCGACGAGGGCCGCTACGCGACCATCTCGCTGTTCATGCTGCACAGCGGCGACTGGATCACGCCCCGGCTCAACGGCTTGCTGTATTTCGAAAAGCCCATCCTGCAATACTGGATGGGCGCGTTGAGCTTCGCCGCCTTCGGCGTCAACGAGTTCGCCGCCCGCTTCTGGCCGGGCCTGACCGGCTTCCTCAGCGTGGCGGCGGTGGCGCTGACCGCGCGCAAGCTATGGGGCGTGGACGCCGGCCGCTATGCCGCGCTGGCGGCAGGCGGCATGGCCTGGATCATCGCCAACAGCCATTTCCTGTCCTTGGACATGGGCGTCAGCTTCTTCCTGACCGCTGCGTTGTGCGGCTTCCTGCTGGCCCAGCGCGACGGCGCGAGCCGCGCGGAAACCCGCTGGGCGATGTGGCTGACCTGGGCGGCCATGGCCGGCGCGGTGCTCAGCAAGGGCCTGATCGGCCTGCTGATTCCCGGCGCCACGCTGGTGCTGTACAGCCTCGTCAACTGGCAGTGGGCGTTCTGGAAACGCATGCACTGGCTCAGCGGCCTGGCGCTGTTCTTCGCGCTCACCGCGCCGTGGTTCGTGCTAGTTTCGGAACGCAATCCGGACTTCGCCCACTTTTTCTTCATCCGCGAACATTTCGAACGCTTTCTGACCACCGAGCACAAGCGCACCGGCGCGCCATGGTATTTCGTGCCCTACCTGATTCTGGGCCTGCTGCCGTGGACCACGCTGCTGCCGCGCCTCGTCAAGGAGGGCTGGGCCGATCGCGCCGCCGGCCTGCGCGTCGGCCGCCTGCTGTTGATCTGGAGCGTGTTCATCTTCGCCTTCTTCAGCAAGTCCAGCTCCAAGCTGCCGTCCTACATCCTGCCGCTGTTCCCGGCGCTGGCGCTGCTGCTGGCGCACAGCTTCAGCCGGATGGCGCCGCGCGAGCTGAAAAAACACATGATTCTGCCGGCCCTGCTGTGGCTGGCGCTGCTGGCCGCCTGGCCGTTCGCCAGCCGCTTCGCCAACGCCGACTCGCCGCTGGACGTGATCCTGCCGTTTGCCCGCTTCATCGCCGCCGGCGCGGCGCTGTTCCTGATCAGCGCGGTCTTCGCCTGGCGCGCGCTGGGCCGCCAGCAGATGCTGGCGGCCGTGGCCGCGCTGTCCTTTGGCAGCCTGCTGGCGGTGACGCTGGCCGCCAGCGGCCACGACAGCTATGGCCGCCTGAAGGGCAGCAAGGCAATCGTCGCGCAAATCCAGCCGTATCTGACGCCGGACAGCGAAATCTACTCCGTCCGCTACTATGATCAGACCTTCCCGTATTACGTAGGCCGGCCGGTGACGCTGGTGGAATTCGTCGACGAGTTCGAGTTTGGCGAAGGACAGGAGCCGCAACGCTGGATGCCGCATATCGGGCAGTTTGTCGAACGCTGGCGCGCCGCGCCCAAGGCCGTGGCCATGCTGGGCGACGATACCTATCAGGAGCTGCTGAAACAGGGCCTGCCGATGAAGGTGATCTATCAGGACCCGCGGCGCATGGTGGTGGCGAAGCCTTAACGCGCTCAATAAGACTTTTGCCACCAAATCCAGCAAAGACTTTGTTCGTGTTGTTTCGTGGATTTCGTGGCTCATTAAGATTAAGACATGAAACTGATTGAATTTGGATTGATCCTGTTCGGCGTGCTGCTGAATGCCGCCGCGCAGCTATGCTTGAAGGCCGGCGTGCGCCAGATCGGCCACTTTGATTTTTCGCTGGCCAATGCCTGGCCGACCGCCTGGTCGCTGGCCACCAATCTGCCCATCATCGGCGGTTTGTCCTGCTATGTGGTCAGCGTGGTGGTGTGGATCATGGCGCTGTCGCGCGTCGAGGTCAGCGTGGCCTACCCCATGCTGTCCATCGGCTATGTGGTCAACGCGCTCTTGGCCTACTGGATGTTTGGCGAGGCCCTCACCGCGCAGAAGCTGATCGGCATCGCCGTGATCATCGTCGGCGTGGTGCTGGTGGCGCGCAGCTGATTTTTTTGCCACGAAAACCACGAAAGCACACGAACACAATCTCAACGCTTCGTCTTGCCTGGTTGCGCCAGCAGTGGCCGCATACTATTACGCGTTAAGTTTTTCCCGTGTTATTTCGTGGTTTTCGTGGCCATAAGAAAAGGTTTTGAAAAGACACTTATGGATTTTCTGCCGTTTACCCGTCCCGCCATAGACGAGGACACCATCGCCGCCGTCGGCGAAGTTTTGCGCTCCGGCTGGATCACCACCGGCCCGCGCTGCCAGCAGCTGGAAGCCGAGCTGTCCGCCTTTTGCGGCGGCCGCCCGGTGCGGCTGGTTTCATCCGCCACCGCCGCGTTGGAGATGGCGCTGCAGATCGCCGGCGTCGGCCCCGGCGACGAAGTCATCACCAGCCCGCTCAGCTGGATCGCCACCGCCAACGTGATCCTGAAAGTCGGCGCGACGCCGGTGTTCGTCGATGCCGATCCGGCCACGCGCAATATCGACCTCTCCAAGCTGGAAGCGGCCATCACCCCGCGCTGCAAGGCCATCATTCCAGTGGACCTGGCCGGCCTGCCGGTGGATCGCGACCGTCTGTACGACATCGCGCGCCGCCATGGCCTGCGCGTGGTGGAAGACGCCGCTCAATCGATGGGCGCCAATTGGCAGGGCCGGCGCATCGGCAGCGAGGGAGACTTGATCTCGTTCAGCTTCCACGCCAACAAGAACATGACCAGCGGCGAAGGCGGCTGCCTGGTGCTGAACAATGCAGAGGAAGCGCGGCTGTTCGAGAAGCTGCGGCTGCAGGGCGTCACCCGCTTCGCCGACGGCACCATGGACGTGGACGTGCTGGGCGGCAAGGCCAACCTCACCGACATCGCCGCCGCGATCGGCCTCGGCCAGCTGAAACAGCTGGATGGCTTCAATGCCCGCCGCCGCGAACTGGCCAAGCTGTATTTCGCCCACTTTGACCGCTCGCTCGGCTGCGAGCTGCCGCCGGCGGACTTCGAGCAGTCCAACTGGCACATGTTCCAGCCGCTGCTGCCCTTGCAGCGGATGAGCATCAGCCGCGGCGAGTTCATCGCCCGCATGAAGGCCGAGCACATCGGCGTCGGCGTGCATTACCCGGCCATGCACCTGTTCACGCTGTTCCGCGAGAAGGGTTACGCCGAGGGACAATTCCCGATGGCAGAAGACGTCGGCGCGCGCACTGTCACGCTGCCGCTGTTCCCCGCCATGCGCGATGAAGACGTGATCCGCGTCTGCCAAACCTTCAGCGCCGTGCTGCGCGCCGTTTTACACTGAGACTCATGAATACCGCCATCAACCTTTCCGTCGTCATCCCGGTCTACAACGAACAGGACGTGCTGCCGGCGCTGTTCGACCGCCTGTACCCCGCGCTCGATGCGCTGAACCTGCGCTACGAGATCGTGTTCGTCAACGACGGCAGCCGCGACAAAAGCGCCGCCATGCTGGCCGATCAGTTTGCCCAGCGGCCGGACGTCACGCGCGTGGTGCTGTTCAACGGCAACTTCGGCCAGCACCGCGCCATTCTGGCCGGCTTCGAGCACAGCCGCGGCGAACGCGTGGTGACGCTGGACGCCGACCTGCAGAACCCGCCGGAAGACATCGGCCTGCTGCTGGCCGAGATGGACAAGGGCCACGACTACGTCGGCTCCATCCGCCGCCAGCGCAACGACAGCCTGTGGCGCCACGTGGCCAGCCGCGCGATGAACCGGCTGCGCGAGAAGCTGACCCGCATCAAGATGACCGACCAGGGCTGCATGATGCGCGCCTACAGCCGCCGCATCATCGACACCATCAATCAATGCAATGAGCTGCACACCTTCATTCCGGCGCTGGCCTACCAGTTTGCGCAAAATCCGACCGAAGTGACCGTTGGCCATGAGGAGCGCTTCGCCGGCGAATCCAAGTACTCGCTGTACAGCCTGATCCGGCTGAACTTCGACCTGATGACCGGCTTCTCCATCGTCCCGCTGCAATGGTTCTCGCTGCTGGGCATGGCGGTATCCGCCGGCTCGGGCCTGCTGGTGGTCTACCTGCTGCTGCGCCGGCTGATCCTGGGGCCGGAAGTGGGCGGCGTGTTCACGCTGTTCGCCATCGCCTTCTTCCTGATCGGCATCGCGCTGTTCGGCATCGGCCTGCTGGGCGAATACATCGGCCGCATCTATCAAGAAGTGCGCTCGCGCCCGCGCTATGTGATCCAGGCGGTGCTGGAACAAAAGGGAGAGCAGGCATGAAGGCCGTGGTTTTCGCCTACCACAATGTCGGCGTGCGCTGCCTGAAGGCGCTGATCGGCCGCGGCGTCGATGTCTCTCTGGTCGTCACCCACCAAGACAACCCAAACGAAAACATCTGGTTTGGCAGCGTGGCCCAGGTGGCGCGCGAACACGGCATTCCCGTCATCACGCCGGACGATCCAAATACGCCGGAAGTGGTGGAGCAGGTCCAAGCCTGCCAGGCGGATTTCCTGTTCTCCTTCTATTACCGCCACATGCTGAAAGCGCCGCTGTTGGAAGCCGCCCGTCGCGGCGCGTACAATATGCACGGCTCGCTGCTGCCCAAGTACCGCGGCCGGGTGCCGATCAACTGGGCCATCATCCATGGCGAGACCGAAACCGGCGCCACGCTGCACCAGATGAACGTCAAGCCGGACAACGGCCCCATCGTCGATCAGATGGCGGTGCCCATCCTGCCGGACGATACCGCCGACGAAGTATTCGCCAAGGTCACGCTGGCGGCGGAAATGGTGTTGTGGCGCAGTCTGCCCGGCCTGATCGCCGACAGCGCGCCGCATATCCAGCAGGATTTAAGCCTGGGCGGCTATTTTGGCGGGCGCAAGCCGGAAGACGGCCGCATCGATGGACAAGCCCCGGCTGCGCAGATGCACAACTTCGTGCGCGCGCTGACGCGGCCATTCCCCGGCGCCTTCGCCGACACCGCCGCCGGCCGCCTGCTATTGTGGAAAACGCTGCGCGCAGGCGAATCCAAACCAGCCGCGCGCGCCGAGCTTTACGCCGCCGACGGCCAGCTGTGGCTGCGCTGCTCCGACGGCGGCCGCCTGATGGTGCTGGAAGTGGAACTGGAAGGTATTCCGCTGACTGCGGACAACTTCGCCGGCCGCGTTGGAACCGACGCGCTGACGCTGTAAAAGAATTCGATTATTCCGCCTATGGGCGAGTGAGGACATCCAATGAAAAAAGTACTGATCCTGGGCGTGAACGGTTTCATCGGCCACCACCTGACCAAGCGCATCATCGAGACCACCGACTGGGAAGTCTACGGCATGGACATGCAGGATGACCGCGTGGCCGAGTGGAAAGACCATCCGCGCTTCCACTTCTTCGAGGGCGACATCACCATCAACAAGGAGTGGATCGAATACCACGTCAAGAAGTGCGATGTGGTGCTGCCGCTGGTGGCCATCGCCACGCCGTCCACGTATGTGAACAACCCGCTGCGCGTGTTCGAGCTGGACTTCGAGGCCAACCTGCCCATCGTGCGCCAATGCGTGCAGTACAAGAAGCACCTGGTATTCCCGTCCACTTCGGAAGTCTACGGCATGTGCCACGACGAGGAGTTTGATCCGGAAAATTCTGAGCTGATCTGCGGCCCGATCAACAAGCCGCGCTGGATCTACTCCTGCTCCAAGCAGTTGATGGACCGCGTCATCCACGCCTACGGCATGCAGGAAGGCCTGAATTATACGTTGTTCCGCCCCTTCAACTGGATCGGCGGCGGCCTGGACAACATCAACACGCCGAAGGAAGGCTCCAGCCGCGTGATCACCCAGTTCCTGGGCCACATCGTCCGCGGCGAAACCATCAAACTGGTGGATGGCGGCAATCAAAAGCGCGCCTTCACCTATGTGGACGACGGCATCAGCGCGCTGATGAAGATCATCGAGAACAAGGACGGCAAAGCTACCGGCCAGATCTACAATATCGGCAACCCGGCCAACAACTACTCCATCCGCGAGCTGTCGCAAATGATGATCGACCTGGCACGCGTCTACCCGGAATACCAGCTGAACGCCGACAAGGTCAAAGTGGAAGAAACCACCTCCGGCCAGTATTACGGCAAGGGCTATCAGGATGTGCAAAACCGCGTGCCCAAGATCGACAACACCATGGCCGATCTGGACTGGAAGCCGAGCGTGACCATGGCCGACGCCCTGCGCGGCATCTACGACTACTACCGCGACCAAGTGGCCGCCAGCCGCGATCTGTCTGTGTAATCCCCAAGCCGTAGGGCGGAAGCCCGGCTCTGCCGGGCGTTCCGCCGCGCGCCCGCGAGCCTCTGATGGCGGAACGCCCCTTTGGGGCTTCCGCCCTACCCACTACGAGAAAAATGGGCCTTTACGATGATTTGCTGAGCCGAAAAGGCACAGGAACCCCGTTTGATAAGCTTGCTCAACTTCCAGCCGAGCAGGCGCCCATCTTGTCGCCTAAATTGGCCCTTCCCCAAGATTACATTTCGTTCTTGCTCGAAATAGGATCAGGAGAGCTCGGGGCTGCAGCATATATGCTTTATGCCAGCCTCGTTGAACCAGAGGAAATCTATGGGGAGGCTCATGAAGGACTGGATAGCATTTTTATATTTGGGGATGACTTTCAAGGATTTAATACAGGCTTTAGAGTGAATGACTGGAGTGTTGTAGAGATCGACCCCAGCAATATGACCACTCATGTCTTAGCCCCCAGTTTCCAAGTTTTTATAAGAAGAAAAATTGCTGAGTTGATCTAACAACAATGATCCAGCCCTACCACCCCGCCTGGCCGCAACGCTTCGCCGACGAAGCGGCGAAACTCCGCGCCGCGCTGGGCAAGCTGGCGAATCAAGCCGTCGTCGAGCACATAGGCAGCACCGCCGTGCCCGGCCTCTGCGCCAAACCCATCATCGACACCATGCTGGGCCTGCCGCGGCTGAGCGATCTTGAACCGTATTTCGCGGCGCTGTCCGCCATCGATTTCAACCATCAGCCGCAAATGGCGGCTGCCATACCGGACCGGCATTATTTCACCCAGCCCGCCCATCCGCCGCGCCAAATCCATCTGCATGCCGTGACTCTGGACTCGGATTTTTGGCGGGACAAGCTGCTGTTCCGCGACGCGCTGCGCGCCGACTCCGCGTTACGAGAACGCTACGCCGCGCTGAAGCAACAATTGGCCGAGCAATACGGCGACGACCGCGCCGGCGACACCGAAGCCAAAAGCGGCCTCATCAACGCAGCGCTGGCGGCGGCAAAACGGTAAACTGGCCGCCAACTACAGCTTGGCGGAACGCCCGGCATGGCCGGGCTTCCGCCCTACTTTGACACCATGAAAAAACTCGCACTCAAAATAGACGTCGACACTTGGCGCGGCACCCGCGAGGGCGTGCCGCGGCTGATGGACATGCTCAAACGCCACCAGGCTGGCGCCACCTTTTTGTTCAGCCTGGGCCCGGACCACACCGGCCGCGCCATCAAGCGCGTGTTCCGTCCCGGCTTTCTGTCCAAGGTATCGCGCACTTCCGTGGTGGAGCACTACGGCATCCACACCCTGCTGTACGGCACCGTGCTGCCGGGGCCCGACATCGGCAAGCGCGAGGCGGCCTTGCTGCGCGGGGTGCGCGACGCGGGCTTCGAAGTGGGCATCCACTGCTGGGACCACATCAAGTGGCAGGACTACGTGGCCGGCAAGGATGCGGCCTGGACCCGCGCCGAAATGAAAAAGGCCGCCGACCGTTTCCGCGAGATCTTCGGCGAACCGGCGCGCACCCATGGCGCGGCCGGCTGGCAGATCAACGACGCCGCGCTGGCGTACCAGAAAGAGCTCGGCATGCTCTACGCGTCCGACGGCCGCGGCACGCATGCCTTCCAGCCGGTGGACGCCGCCGGCCAGCCGCTGGGCGTGCCGCAGCTGCCCACCACGCTGCCGACGCTGGACGAACTGATCGGACTGGACGGCCTCAGCAACGACAACGTGCATGAGCATCTGCTGAAGCTGACTGAAGCCACGCCGGAAACCGGCCACGTTTACACCCTGCACGCGGAGCTGGAAGGCATGCGGCTGATGGACACCTTCGACCGCCTGCTCTCCGGCTGGAAGCGCCAGGGCTACGAGCTGGTCAGCTGCATCGATCTGTTCCACAGCCTGGATGCCGCCGCGCTGCCGAAAGGCCGCGTCATCATGGGCGAAATCCCCGGCCGCAGCGGCACGCTGGCGCTGCAGGCGTAAGCCACACATCGCCCTCAAGACAAAACCCGCCGATTGGCGGGTTTTTCGCATATTGGGCTAGCCACTCACGCGTCTTTTGGCGAGGGGCCGTACTGATTGCCGCCAGCTTGACTATCCTGGCAGTGAAACACCAGCAAGATGAGGACGCCGACCACAGGGATGAACATGATCCACATCCACCAGCCGCTGCGGCCGATATCGTGCAAACGGCGCATAGATACGGCTAATGACGGCAGCAATAGCGCCAGTGAATAAATATTTGTCAGCCACTGGCTCTGACTGCCCAGCACACGGTGCTGAATGACCAACAACATAAGACTGATGATCAGATTGGTCAGCGCGAAATACCAATACTCCTGGCGCCGCGCGCGGCCGCTGAACACCGCGTACTTGGACAAAACTGAGAAATACCAATGCATCGTGATTCGCTTTTCAGGTTCGCGGACAGGCACGCATGCTGATGCCGCGCCGCAGGACTCCATTTCAAGGCATGCCTTTGCATGCTACAAGCATGTTAATGCCATGTAAATGAGCATCCTATGCTCTCGAACCATCCAGGAGCCTCACCATGGACATCGCCCAAATCGAACGCCTGCTGCTGCTCAACCTGGCCTTTCATTACGCCATCCTGATCCTCTGGTTTGGCGTTTTTCATTGCTTCCACGGCTGGCTGTACCGGCTGCACAGCCGCTGGTTCCGTCTGTCCGAACCGGCCTTCGATCTGCTCAACTACGGCGGCATCGGCCTCTATAAAATCCTGGTTCTGGTGTTCAACCTGGCGCCGCTGGCGGCGCTGTGGCTGGCATCGCGCTAAAGCCCACCTCCCCCGCAAGCACCGACGAGTCAAGACCACGCGCTTGGGTCAATACGCATTTCATGCTCTAAAAATATTTACATTGATTATATAATTTTAATTAATTATGCTTTTAAGCTTGCCAATCAGCCAAATGGAAGCAGCCCATGCTCAATGCAATCAGCTCATCGTCCTCCCCTGTCGCAACAAGCCCGCGCTCAGACGCGGCCAAGCCGGTCACCACGGGAAGCGCCACTATCCCCGGCAGCGTGGAAACGCAGATTTCGCCGCTTGCACGATTGCTAGCAGACAGCACCCAATTGATGGAAACCCGAGTAAGCAGCATGCCTCCCTCGGAGCAAAAAAGCCTAGCAGACCAGGCGATGAACCAGATCAGCGGACCCTCTTACCACGCTCGCCAAAACGAATACGACAGGCAAACACCGCAAAGCGATGACCCCGCGCGACTGCAATTGGCAGCATCTGCAACCGCCTTCCTTCATGCACGCCAAGGCGGCAAAGAAAACGTACCCAATCCCTTCTCGGGTTTAAGCCGAGAACAATTAACCGCCATCGTCAATGACGACAGCGGACGTTTTACTGTCAATGAACGGCGCGCCGCAGACTATGCCGCCAGCGATCTGGAACAAGCCTGGCGACGCCAAGCAGTGCAAGCCGCCCGTGCAGAATATGAAAGCTCTGGCACCCGGCGTGGATTCTTCGAGGAAGTATTGCGCCATTATCAGAACCTGCCGGTATTAGAACAGGCGCGTTATCCATCAGATTACGTCGAACAGTTGAAAAATCGAATCAGACTAGAACCTGAGATCGTGAATCACAATCGAGAGGACGCAATCTGGTTGCCCATTCGCCAGTTAGACAAAGACCCTATTTCCAACCCGCAAGCAAAACCAATATAAAACGCAAGCACCTTCTGACTGCACTCGCGCTGTCGATCGTCTCAACTAGCATACTGGCAGGCTCTGCCGTTACCATCACATTCAAAAATCAAAGCCAAAGGGATGTCAGCTACCAGCCAATCGGCAAAAATGAGAACGAAACCTATGCCAATGCCGCACCCAAGCCCGGTAAATTGGTCAAGGCCAACTCCAGCGACACCTATCTTGTCAGCAGCCCACTCAGCCCCGACGTCAACTATGCCTTCGTCCGCTACACCGACGGCATCCGTCAATGCGAATTCCGTACCACCTTCGTCAACGCGCCCAAGCCGGGCGGCCTCTTAAATAACGGCGTCATTCCGAAAGTGCCGCAATGGAACAAGACGGCCACCGGCAGCGGCGGCGCCTTCTGCAACGCCGAAATCACCTATTACAATCCGGCCACGCTGGAATGGTCGGTCGAGTTCACCATGCGCTAAGCAAAATCCCTGATCCTACACAGCGCCTCCTTGCCATCCTCTCAGTACTGCCTGAGTCGGCGCGTTGGCTCAGGTTCTCTTAACGAGGTTTGGTTAGCGGCTCTAAGCGGGATTCAGAAAACACAAACGGCGACGGCCTTGCGACCGTCGCCGTTTTGTTTTGAACCTAGCCGGATTTACAGATCGCGCTTGTTCAGAAACAGCGTCAGCGTCAGACCGCCCTCGCCGTCATTTTGCGACTGGATGTTCTTCAGCGTAATGCCGGACGGCAACAGCACGCTGATGCCGTGGCCCACGCCGTAGCGCGACAGCGTCTTCTCCAGCTGCTTGGCCACGCCTTTGGCCGGCAGCCGCGCCTCGTCGTCCAGCTCAAAACCGTAGGATTCCGCCGCGCTGCCCAGCGCCTCCTCCACCTGTTCGCGAGGCACAAAGCGCTCGGCGGCGGCAGTCAGCGCCTTGGCCTGCACCTCCTCCGGCTGGCTTTCCACCAAGGTCAGCAGCTCGTCCTTGAAGCGCGCCTGCTGCATCGGGTCTTCAATCTCGCTCGATAGCTGCTCCACCACGCTGGCCAGCATCTTGCTGCTGGACGCCTTGTCCGGCACGCGCAACGCCTTGAGGAAATCATCGAGCCAGAACTTGGCCTCGCGGCTCAAGCGGTCCACCGCATAGACCGTGGGGCCATGCTCCAGGATCAGCGCGCCCTTGTCGATCAGCCGCGGATTGATGCCGGAGGCATGGCTGATGTCGAACACCCCGCCGCCTTCGATGATGGTGAGGAAGTCGTCGCGGATCTCGGACTTGAACACGCCCAGCGCCCGCACCTCGCGTTCGCCGTCGGTGAGGCCGGCAAACTGGATCACCAGCAAGTCGCCGGCGCTGATATTGGGGTGCTGCGAGCGGCCGTACAAATGCTTGGCGATGCGCTGCGAGACTTCCAGAAAATCGATCTCGCCGCGGAAGAACTGGCGGCTGTAATGGTAGACCTCGTTCAGATTCAGGTCGGTCTCGTGGACGAACTGGTGCTTTTTGCGATCGGACACGATGCCCTTCAGATAGCCGTCCAGCAGCATGCCGGACACCGCTTCATCCACCAGCGTGGTGCGTTCGGACAGTTGCAAGGGCTCGCCGCGCGTCGGGTTGCCCACCCGGTGCACCACCATGGATTCCACCCGCGATTCCGCAATGATCATGCTCATTTCCCACTCCGCTAGACAATGCCGGCGATTATGCCCGCCGCGCCGCTGAAAACGCAAAAAAGCCAGGCGCGAGGCCTGGCTTTTTGCTGAATCTGGTGGAGGGAGAAGGATTCGAACCTTCGAAGGCAGAGCCGTCAGATTTACAGTCTGATCCCTTTGACCGCTCGGGAATCCCTCCAGAGCGGCGCATCTTATCGGCTTGTAATCTGGCTGTCAACCATTCACGGCATCCGGCAGGCGCGGCGATAAGCGGGACGCTCCAGGCAGCACCGCAACCAGTCATGAAAGCGTGGCCGTGCTTGCGGCTGGAAATCCGCCAAACCATTGATGACGCCGGCGACATTCAGATCTGCCACCGTGAAGGTTTCCCCCAGCAGATAGGAATGGTCGGCCAATGCCCGCTCCAGCCGGTCCAGCGGCCGCTGCAAGGCCTGCGCCGCGCGCGCCAGCTCGGTCGAGTCCCGCATGGCCATAGGCAACCACAGCGCCTGTTCCGCCCAGCTCACATATGGAGCCTCCAGCGAGGCCAGCGCCCAGAACGACCATTGCCACGCCAAAGCCTGTGCCTGTTCATCATCAAGCCACAGCCGGCCATGCTTGCGCGCCAAGTAGAGATTAATCGCCATGGACTCGGCCAACACGAAATCGCCGTCTCTCAGCAGCGGAATGGTGCCGGCTGGATTGAGCGCCAGATAAGCAGGATCGCTGCCGCAAGCCTCAACGGCCAAGGGGTGATGCGCAAACTCCGCGCCCTGCTCGCAGGCCATCCACAAGGCGCGAAACGCGCGGGAACAGCTGGTGCCGTATATCTCCATGACATGCCTTTTACATTAAGTGGCCGGATCATGCGGCCAGCCATGTCCCGCGTCAACATGAACATGTCATTCACAGATGTCCGCGCACGCCGTTTTCCCTGTGCATGCCATAGCCATGGCCAATGCCATCAACCTTGATCTACCGCTTTGTCGATAGCGTCCCATGGCCGCCAAGCTGCCTGACTCAACTTGCCATACCTTTTGCGGAATTACGATGCACACCCCACCCGCTGTTTCACGCCGCTCAACCCCGACAATACGACTGGACAGTTTTCCACTGTTCGAAAGCCTCCCCCCGGATGTGCTGAGCCACATCGAACGTCATGCCACCCTGATCAGCGGTAAACAAACACGGCTGCTGTTCTTGCGCGGCGATCCGGAGAACTTCATCGGAGTGGTACTGCAGGGTAACGCCTACCACACGCTTCAGGAACCTGACGGACACGAAGTCATCATCGACAGCTCTGGCCCAGGCGACATCGTGGGGGAAAGCGCGCTGCTGCACCCAGGGCGGCGCACATGCACCGCCCAGCTCAGCCGCGACTGCCGCTTGCTGCTGCTGCACCGCCAGCATTTCCATCCGCTGCAGGCTGAGCCTTTGCTGATGGCTCGCGTCCAAGAGCAATTGTGCAAGCGGCTGCAGCGCGTCAGCAACTTTGTTGAAACCGTCTGCCTGTACCGGCTGGAGGCGCGACTGGCACGCCATCTGCTGATGGAAATCGATCAACGCGGACGAGCCGGCCCCGGCGGCCCCATCCTGCCCATGACTGTCAATCAGACCGTACTCGCCGCCATGCTCAATGCCAGCCGGCCGCGGCTCAACGCGCAGCTAAAGCAATGGCAGCGCGCCGGGCTGATCCAGCTATCCCGCCATGCGCTGCAAGTGTGCGACCCCTCCCGACTGCAAGAAATTGCCAGACAGAATTGATAAGACAAATGCCTATTTTAAATTTAATTAGTATTCACATGTCACAGAAGTAACAGATAAGCCTCTCGCATTTCGCCATCCTGCAATCCCCATTGTCATGAACGGATGGCGAAATGCTGAACCCAAATATCGCTCCCATGCCCCCGCTGGGCCATTGTTTCGATCAAGTCTGGCGCGAGGTTCACGCCAAGCTGCAACGCCGCGCGCGCCATTTGTGCAAAGGCGATGTCCACCGCGCCGACGAGCTGCTGTCGGACACCGCCCTCAAGGTCCACCTGTATTTGCAGCACTCGCCGGACAAGGTGCAAAACCTGGCCGGCTTTCTGTTCCTGGCGCTGAACCACGCCTTTCTCGACCATGTCCGCCGCAAGGGTCGGGAAGGCAAGGTGATCGATCCCGACACCGAACTGGACAGCGATCCGGTGCATGCGCACGCCGGCAGCGCCCCCACACCGGAACAGCAGCTCTCCCTGAAGCAGCAGCTCGCGCGCATGGACAGCGCCATCGCCGCCCTCAAGCCGGAACAGCAACAACTGTTCCGTCTGAAATTCGAGGAAGACCTGCCCTATCCGCAAATCGCCGCACAGCTGGGCATCAACGAAGCGCTGGCGCGCAAGCGGGTGGAATTGCTGCGCAAAGCGCTGCGCAAGCAGTTGGAAACCGCTTTCACGCCGCCCGCCGGCGCCCGTTCCTCGAATCAACTGTCGGTTCAACCCCTTTGAAAACCAAGGACCCAGGCCATATGACCCACTTCTACCCCTCCTCGTTTGCCAGCGCCTTCGCGCTGTGCACCCTACTAGCTCTGTTGCTTGAGAGAGCGCTGGCCTTGTTATTGCCTCGCTCCCATAGCTCACTTCCCTGGTTTGAACTGTGCTGTCTCTGCTGCGCATACCCACTGAGCCAGCTGCTACGAATCGCCCCCGCAGCAGCCCTGCAGCCGGTGCTGTTGCCCCATGCTGCGGATGCGGGCCTAACGGTCCTATGGATCATCGGGCTGGCCGGCCTGCTGCGGCATGCCCGAAGCAATAAATCGCAAGCCGCCCCCAAACAGGAACGGCGTGTTTTCCGCTTGGGCAACCTGACCACATCTCCCTATCCCCTACGCAAGGAGCGCCGGAAATGACCGCCACGCTAGGCAATCTGATCAGCGGTTTGAAAAAAGCCGTGATCGAGGCGCAGCGCAGCGTCAGCCATCAACACATCGAGGAACTGCGGCAGTTCTTCGTGCCGGACCGCGAGCAAGACCCAGCGCTGCGCTTTCCGGAAGGTGCCTGGACCGCGCGCATGGTGGGCATGAATGTGCCCAAAGAAGTATGCCGCAACAGCGCGGTAACGCTTGAACACCACGAAGTGCAAGTGCCCTTGATCGCGCTGCTGCCGCTGAAAAGCTACGCGATTGAAAAAGTGGAAGTGCTGACCACCCTCAGTCTGGCGCTGGCGGAACAGGCGCACAGCGAAGCAAACGAAGACGCTGCCGACGTGCTGGTATCGATGCGCCGGCAAGACGAACAAACCGCCGAGCTGAAAATCGTCATTCAGGCGCAAGAGCCGCCAGCCGGTTATCGGCAGCTGGTCGCCGCCTACGAAAAACTGCTTAACGCCCAGTTGCCCACTTAAACCTCGCCGCTCACCGTCAAAGGAGAAAACATGCCTGACACAAACGATGAAAAACTGCTGAGCATGGCCCAGCACTTTTCCGGCCTGCCGATGAAAGCGCTGATAGGCGGCCCGCTGCAGGCCGCCGTCCAGGCACAGCACGGATTGGCGCTGGCGCAAACCCAAACCTTGCTGGAAACCGGCTTCAGCCGCGTCACTGACGCCCAGGGCAAACTGACCGGCTACCGGCCGCTGACCGCCGCCATCGAGCTATCGGCCAGCAACGGCTCCGCCTCATCGGCCCTGACACTCAACCTCCCGGTGATGACACTGCTGCAATTGCCGGCGCTTGCCATCCAATCGGTGGACATTGCCTTCGACATGGAAGTGAAGTCCAGCTTCGAACGCGAAACCAACGACCAAAACGCCAGCAAGCAGGAAGGCGACGCCACTTGGGACGCGCGCGCCGGCTGGGGCGTGTTTGGCGTGGAGCTGAAGGGAACGGTCGCGCGCACGTCCAGCCAGACTCGACAAGACAAGCAAGACAGCAACCAGAGCAACAGCGCCCACTACCATGTGGAAATCAAAGCCGAGCAACAAGCCATGCCGGAAGGCGTCAAGCTGCTGCTGCAAGCCTTCAGCAAAACTCTGGAGACCAGGCCGCTCGAATCTCCGCCGTCCTCGCAGCCTTCGCCGCCTCTTGCAGCCAAATCCTCGCCGGCATGACGCGCGGCAACGCCGCCCACCATCGGCCAGGCGGCAAGCTCCCATATAGCGCTTTTGCACTTCGGACATCGTCCCTGGCCGCCCGCCCACCCGCCACGGAGACCTCAAGGATGAACTTTATGTTGCTGCACTTCATATCGATGCCTTCTGCGCTGCAAATCGCCGCCTGGGCCATATCCGGCTGCGCCATCGCCATTGCCACTCATTTTGTCATGCGCCGTTTCGCGCCGGAACACATCACGGAGATGCAGAGCGACGAAGTGGGCGTCATCATCGCCGTAGTGGGCATTTTCTACGGCCTGATCATCGCCGCTTTGCTGGTGCGCGCCATCGCCCACTTCGACGCCTCCATGGAAATCGCCGAACGCGAAGCCAGCCTCTCCAGCGCGCTGTACCGCCTCAGCGCCCAAGGCCTGCCGGAAAGCAGCCATAAAGTCAAAACCGGCCTGCAAAGCTATCTGGAAAATGTGATCCGGCATGAATGGCCGCGCCAGCAAAAAGGCGAAGAAGTGCCGGTTTCCTCACCGCAGCTAGGCCATCTGAGCAAAACCCTCGCCACGGTCCATCCCGCCACTCACCGCGAAGCGGAATATCTGACCCTGGCCCAAAACAAACTCAACGAACTTTACGCCAGCCGCCACACCCGGCTATTCAACCAGGCCATGACCATTCCCTGGGAAATCTGGACCGTCAGCCTGATAGGCGAGGTGCTGCTGGTGTTCTTCGCCTGGCTGATGCATGTGCCCAGCAAGGGCGTGCATTTCTTCCTCACCTGCGCCATGGCCGTGTCCATCTCCATCGTGCTGGCCATCATCCTGATCTACGACACACCTTTCTATGGCGACATCTGCGTCTCGCCGGAGCCATATGAAAAAGCGCTGCGCGCCATCCACGCCGGCAGCCTGGACTGGTGAGGAAAAACTTTTCACACGCGCCTGTCCTCACCGTCCACATGGCAAGCGCATAAGGCGCAGCAATCCCCCTTTGACCCGACATCAGGAGCAATCATGGCAGACAACACCGCAGTCAATGGACAAATCACCGACGCCGTCACCCAGACCAACGTCAAGGTCGTGGCCGAAGCCCCGGCCCAGGCCATGGCCTCGCTGTACCAGGTGGCCAGCCATTCCGCCGGCCTGGCGCTGCAGAACTCGGTGCACAGCCAGCAGGCGCTGAACCAGATCAACAGCGCGGTGATTTCCAAAGCGGTGTCGATGATCCTGTCCGTCGGCGACAAGAGCTGACGCCATTAAGCCAGGGAGGATGGAAGCATGGACATTAAAAGCTTTTTCCGCGGCAAGCAGGATAGCGGCGAAAAAAATCAATCGCAGAGCGGCTCGTCAGCGGAAAAATCGCAAACAGCCGGCGCCGAAGCGCTTCAAGACAGCAATGTCGGCGAGACCAATACGCAAACCATGCGGGCCGACAATGCAGCAGGCTCGCCAGACGGCGGAGCGAAGGCCCAAACCCAATCACCGTCAAGCACGCCGGCCCCCGCCGTTCCGCCTCCCACTCAGCTCTCGCAGCCCGCCGCCCCGCCGCCCTCATCCAGCCCGCTGCGCGGCTTCACCGAAAAACTCAGCACCGCGCCATCCGGCGGCGGCGTCAACGACGCGCTGAACAGCCAGATCGTGCAGGCGGTGCAGCTCTCCAACAGCGAAACCGCCGCCTACGCCGGCAACCAGATCGCCGTCGCGCCCAACATGATGATCACCCAGGCCGGCGGCCTGGTGGCCCAGGCCGGCGCCAATTACTTCGACGGCGCCAGCAAACTGGCCCTGGCCAGCAAGAGCGTGCTGCTGAAAAACATGACCGAGAAATTCGCCGCCGAGGACGTCAAAGGCGGCATCGAGGACGCGCTGGGCATTTTGATCACCGATCTATTAGTCGGCACCGCCGCGGCGGTGGCGGCGGCCTCCGGCGCGATGGAGGGCGAGGCGGCGCATTTCGCCTTGGATAAGATTGATCAGAGTTTGAGTAAGTATCAGGCCTTGCTCGGCAAAAGCCAATAAGGCGGCAGCGATGCACCGAACAGCCTGATAGTGCAGGCGGTACAGCTCTCCAACAGCGAAACCACCGCTTACGCCGGCAACCAGATCGCCGTAGCCCCCAACATGATGATCACCCAGGCCGGCGCCAACTACTTCGACGGCGCCAGCAAAAGCGTGCTGCTGAAGAACATGACCGAGAAATTCGCCAAGGAAGACATCAAGGGCGGCGTCGAGGACGCGCTGGGCATTTTGATCACCGATCTATTGGTCGGCACCGCCGCCGCCGTCACGGTGGCCTCCGGCGCAATGGAAGGCGAGGCGGCGCATTTTGCGCTGGAGAAGATTGATCAGAGTTTGGAAAAGTATCATTCCATTTTAGGAAGAACCGAGTAAATCCGAGAAGCTAATAATGCGGACACTCGGAAGTTTTTAACACGTCGGAGAGTCGCCCCTTCTTGGGTGAACACCGTTATAAAGAGGATCCAATCATGACTGACTTGTACGAATCTCAAGGAATTGGCCAGAACATAGATAATAGCCAAAACCACGTGATAAATATCTTAGAGAATGGCATGCAGGTGAACAGAACACCCACACCACGCGAGGAGCTCGAGGTGCGGGAACGAGCATTAGAAAGACAGGTGGCTAATAGTTGCCTGGACGATATGGTGAATATGGATCGGGAGCGGCTTAGCGGGTTACAAAAGGCGATAGTCTTGATATGTGGGCCTTTGTCGTATCTAGCATCGGTGGCAACGATCGCAATAGAATTATACGACAAGTTGGCAAGGGATGATGAGAACAATAGCTCGAACGATACTTTAGTGAAAATGGAGATAGCGGCAGCGTTTACAACTTTTCTGTTAAGCGCTCTAAAGTATTGGATATATCATCGGCATCGGTCGAGTTGGTTTCATAAGCTGAAGTTATGTTTCGGCACAGGAGCGTTAGCAAGTTCACTAATATCCATCCTTGGATATAAGGTGGCCGCAAGAATACTAGTCCCAGTGTTTCAAGCGCTATCACATATAGCAGAGGACGTGGCCAAGAAGGTGTTGGATTTTATTAAGAAAATTAAAGGTGGGAGAGAGGTAACGTTGGAATTTAATACGATGGCGATTAATCTAAGAGAGTTACAGAATATTCGAGGTGAACTCCAAAATATGGCGCATGATCAGATCGACGTCGAGCAGTAAAGGTCACGGCCGTACGGTGCAATCGTAGGGTGCGACACCCGGCATTGATCTTTCCTACCGACCACCTTACCCGCCGGGCGTCGCACCGCTCCAGCGCCATATGGCCATCGGTGCGATGCCCGGCGGATGGGTGGGCTTCATCGCCTCACCGGGGCCGGGTATCGCATCCTACCTGTCCCATTCGCAGCCCGGTAGCGCGGGTTGGCCCAAAGGGCCATACCCGCGATCCATTCGATGACCACCCGTCATCACCCTTGCGCCTTCCCCTCCACACTCACCGACATACCTCTCCACGCCGCATTCCGCGGGTATGGCCTCTGGCCACCCCGCGCTACGGTTTACCGCCCCAATCGGCGGGATATCGTCCGGTCTGGACATATCGGTGAAACGTCGAATACGGCCACGCCGCCGCGCTGGCGGCGAGGCCATGCTTGACCGGGTTGAAATGTACGTAATCCAAATGCGCGGCGAAATCGGCTTCGTCGCGGATGCGGTGCTCCCAATAGCGGTGCTGCCACAAGGTGCCGCATCCTTTGGCGGCGCGGCGAGCGCTCTGCCATTCGGCCCGGAAATACCGTTGCCCCACCGCGCGGGTGACACGCCGCTTGATCTCGCGCCACCGCATCGCGTAATCGGCATCGCCTTCCGGCAGGGTCCAAATCGCGTGCAAATGGTCCGGCAACAACACCCAAGCATCGATGGCGAATGGCCGCTCGCGCCGCACCGCCAGGATGGCCTCGCGCAAGGCGGCGCGCACGTCGGGCTCCAGCAGGATGCGCTGCCGGCGCTCGGTCACCACGGTGAAGAAATAGCAGCCGCCGGGCAGACGGTCTAGCCGAAAGCGGGCCATCAGCATGTCTATACAAAAGCCTACTTTCGCATGCCTAAGGCATGGATTCGTCAAACCAATCTACTCGCCGGTGCTTGCGCACCCCAATCACATCCTCATCGCACTGACCGTACATCTCATACCAATCAATCCATGGAGACCATTCATGCTGCTACTAGATGCGTTCAACGCACTCTCATCGGCAAAACAAATAGCCGCCTGGAGCGTACTGGGACTACTGATAACCATTTGCGGCGGACTGCTGCTGCGGCCGCTGCGCCCCTGGCTGGAGCATGACAAAAATGACGAACTTGGCATCATCATCGCGGTGGTTGGGGTATTTTACGGCCTGATCATCGCGGCCTTACTGATGCGGGCGATTGCCCATTTCGATATCGCCACGGAAGCGGTAGAGCAGGAATCACGTCTCAGCGTTGCCCTTTACCGCGTAGCGGAAAATGGCGACACGAATCTGGCTGCCCGTATCAAACAGCCGCTGCTGAATTATTTGAACACCATCGTAGTAAAAGAAGCGCCGTTACAAATGAGCGGCCAAACTCTGCCGGTGGGAACCCCTGAGCTGGCACAGGTGAGCGCCGCATTGCGCGGCTTCCAGCCGGCTACACCCAGACAGGTGGCGGCGCAACAACAGGCTTCACAGCAATTGGAGATGCTGTACGCGGCGCGCCATGCCAGGCTTTGCCATCAAGAGATGACCGTGCCTCCGGAAGCCTGGGCGATTTCTCTGATAGGGGAGATCTTGATCATCCTGCTGGCCTGGTTGATGCATTTCTCACGCCCTGCGCTGCAATTTGTGATGATCGCCACGCTCGCGGTTTCCATTTCCATCACCTTGGCGGTGATATTGATCTACGACACGCCTTACGACGGGGACATCTCCGCCCAATTCGATGCCTACAGTCAGGCGATGACAGCCATTGCCAATGACTCCATGCAGTATTGAAACCTGGTTTTTGTCTACAGACGCGACCTATCCATTCGCGGGTATGGCCTGCGGCCAACCCGCGCTACCGGGCAACGCCCCTCCGACACCGTTCACGACAAAGCCCTCTCGCCGTCCCATCAACACCCACGGCGCGGCCAGGCCGCCGCTTGCGCCGTGCCTTTCATGAATAGAGACGCCACGCCATGGACAACGCCGATCAGGACAACCGCGCCGCCCAGCCCGCGGGCATCTTGCGCGGCAGCATTCCAGAGCTGGGCAAGAGCCCGGTGCATTTGCTGGCCGCCATCGTGGCGCCGGCCGCGGACAAGTTATGGGACGTGATGCTGCTGGACATGGCCAAAGCCATGACCTTGCCGGACAAGATCCGCTTCTTCCTGCTGGCCGGGCTGCTGTTGCTGCTGCTCACCACAGCCAGCGCCGCGCTGACGCAGATGGACGATGCCGGCATGGCGCTGGCTAGGGGCTGGCGATGGGCATTCTGGTAGGGCTGCCTTACTCGTTCGGCGCCACGGAATTGGGACTGATCTTTGTTGGCTGGTCCGGCATCAATGAGCTGCAAAAACTGAACCAGTGAAACTCACATAAGGAGAACCACCATGCGCCTCACCTTCCTCAAATCCGCTTTGCTGGCCGCGCTGTGGCTGGCCGCAGGCAGCCTGGCCCATGCCGCCGCGCCGCTGCCGGCCCTGGGAACCGACGCCAAACAGAACACCGTGTCCGGCTTGTCGTCCGGCGCCTTCATGGCGGCGCAGTTCAGCGTGGCCAACTCGGCCGCGGTGTCCGGCGCCGGCATCGTGGCCGGCGGGCCGTTCTATTGCGCCGGTTTGGGCAGTCTGAATGGTGCGGAGCGTTTCCTGACCACCGCCACCACCCTATGCATGCGCCCGCTTGGTCCGGTCCCCTCCGGCGCGGCGGCCTGGCAGGCGGCGCAGAAGTTCGCCGGCCAAGGCCTGATCGACCCGGTGGCCAATATCCAGCGCCAGCGGCTGTACATCTTCACCGGCGCGTCGGACAGCATTGTGCTGTCCAAGGTGGTGGCGCAGACCCGCGCCTTCTATCAAAACGCCGGGGTGCCGGACGCCCAGATCCGCTACGTGGACAACGTCAACGCCGGCCACGCGCTGCTCACCGCCAATGAGGACGATTTGGCCTGTCCGGCCAATGCCGCGCCCAATCTCAACAACTGCGGCTTTTTCCAGTCGCAGGACATCCTGCGCCAGCTGTACGGACAATTGAAACCGCCCGTCGCCAAGCTGTCCGGCGAGTTGCGAGACTTCGATCAGACGGAGTTCTCCAAGAAGGGCTATACCGGGCTGTCCGATATCGGCCATATCTATATCCCAGCCGCCTGCCGCAAGGAAAGCTGCCGCGCGCACGTGGTGTTCCATGGCTGTACCCAGCAAGACAAAGGCAACGACAAAAGCATAGGCATGGGCATGGGCATGGGCAACCGCTTTTACACTTCCACCGGCTACAACGAGATCGCCGACAGCAACCGCATTGTGGTGCTATATCCGCAAATCCGCAGCGACCCCAACCGTAATCCGCAAGGCTGCTGGGACTTCTGGGGCTATAGCAGCAAAGACCCGGTCAACCCGGATTACTACGTCAAAAAAGCGCCGCAGATGGCCGCCATCCGCACCATGCTGGACCGTTTGAACAGCCCGCGTCGCTAAGGAGAAAACATGAATGCGAACACCCCAGATGCCTGGAGCCGACTCGCCTTCGCTGGTCTGCCGGAAGAACAGCAATGGAAAGCCTGGCTGCTGGCCGGGCTGAACGGCGGCGAGAAACTGAGCGAATGGCAGCAACAGGCCTTACAGCAATGGCGGGAGGCCTGGCAACAGCGCGCCGGCGCGGCGTCCTGGCTGGAGCTGGGCCGCCAGTGCGACGACACCTGGACCGAATACGCCCGGCAATGCCTGCTGTGGCAGCTGCAATGGGCCGCCGCCTGGCGCGGACAGGGCTACAAGCTGCATCAGGCGCTGCAAGAGGCCCGCGGCGACGGCGACGCCCTGCTGGCGCTCAACGCCGCTAGTCAGGAAGGCCGCCAGCTATGGGACGAACGGATGGAGTCCCTGCAGCAGACGCTATATGGACTTCACCCCGCCTTGGCCCAAAGTCTGCGGCAATGGCTGACTCAAGCGCCGACCGAGGCCGAGTTACTCCAGTCCTGAAAGGATAAGCATGCAAACCAATACCGCGGGCATTAATTTGATCAAGCAATCTGAAGGCTTAAGGCTGAGCGCCTACCAGGATCAAGTGGGGGTTTGGACCATAGGCTATGGCCACACTGGGCCGGATGTGACAGCAGGGCTTACGATAGAAGCCGATCAAGCCGAACGGCTATTGCAGGGCGATTTGGCGCGCGTTGAACAAGGGGTCAGCGCTTTGGTCACGGTGCCGCTGAACGCCAACCAGTTTTCCGCTCTGGTCAGCTTCAGCTACAACCTGGGCCTGCGCAATCTGCAAAGCTCCACGCTATTGCGATTGTTGAACCAAGGCGACTATGCCGGCGCTGCCGGACAGTTTCCGCGCTGGGACTGCGCCGGCGGACAAGAAGTGCAGGGTCTACTGCGCCGCCGCCAAGCCGAGCAGGCATTGTTCCAGACTCCGGTCGTTAACTGACGCCTTCACAAACGCAGCGTTCACCCGTTCTTGCAACAGCCCGCCAGCGTAGCCGCGCGGGCTGTTTTCGCATTCTTTTCTTAGGGAGAAACGCCATGCAAGACGAACTGAACCATCTGCACGAGCAGGTTTCGCAATTGCTGGGCAACCACCTGGGCGCCTGGGCCAATGATTTGATGAACACCACCGCCGGCCATGACGACAGCCGCTTCCTGTCGGTATTGCACGCTCTCCTGGCCATGCGCAGCGCCCTGGCCCCGCTGGTGAGCCAAACCCAGGATGCCAGCCATGGCTAACGCGCCGCTCAACCCCGCTTTGCGCCAAGTGGCGGAACAATACCTGGGCCGTTCTTTACAGCCGGAAGAGGCGCAAACGCTGATGGCGTTTCAGCAGAAGACGCAAAATCCCTCAGCCCAAGCACCCATCCAGCAAGCCCGGCAACAGACCCAGCATGCCATCTCAAATGGCCATCATCACGCCAACGCCAATATGCGCGATCTCTTGTCCTCCATCCAGGCTAGCTCCAGCCAAGCGCTGCAAGTGCAGGAGGCAGAAGAGCAGGCCATCCTCAAGCTGCTGGAAGGTACGCAAAGCCTGGCCGAGCTGCGACCATCGTCGCTACAGCCGGCTATGAACGCCCTGCAACCGGGTAGCCAGCTAGCGCTCAGCCAGATCGCCGAGCATCTGTCTAACCTCGCGCGGCAGGAGGTGGAGCAGTGCTTCCAGCAGTATTTCGGCCCGTTGTCTGCGCAGTTGCAGGAGGTGGTGATGAAGCTGCAGGCCATGGACACCGCGCCGCAAGCAGCCCCTGTCTCGCAGCCGGCGACGGCGGCGGCTCCCCCCGCAATGGATGCGCAAGCGATGGCTACCGCCAGCCCGCCTGCCGCGCCCTTGCCGCAAAGCATGGCCGACGCCTCGCCTGCCCCCGCCGCAAATGAGCCCGCCGCGGACATTCACACGCCGCCCGCGCCGCCGTCCATGCAGTAGCACCTGGGGAGGACGGCCAGCCGGCCGCCCCCTCCGCCCGGTGTCTTATTTCTCTCATCTAAAACAAGGAGCTACGCATGTCTTTCCCGACTTCCGTCAACGACCAAATCACCGACGCCGTCACCCAATCCAACGTCAAGGTGCTGGGCGAATCCCCGGCCATGGCCATGGGCTCCATCTATCAGACCATGGCTCATTCCACCGGCATCCTGTTCCAGAACGCCGTGTCCTCGCAGCAACAGCAAAACACGCTGAGCCAAGCCGCGGCCAATATGGGCCTGATGCAGATCTACAGCATGAACACCATGGCCGCCGCCGCCGGCACCGAGAAAGTCAGCCAAGGCGGCATCGCCGACAACCTGACCAGCCTGCTGACCGTGCTGCAGTCCTTCCGTCGCTAAACGGCGCCCGGCCACGGAGCTGAGCCATGTCATTCAGCAGATGGATACGCTCGTGGTTCAGCCGGCGCAGGAAGCGGTCTGCCCGGCGCCCCGCCGCCAATCGCTTCCCTGCCGCCAGCGCCAGGCCGCAGTTTGCCGCGCCACGGCCCCCGGTCTTCGCACCGCCGCCTAGACAACCGGCCGCTCAACCTCAGCCACCGGTTCCGCCCGCTGCTCGCGTGGCGGCGGGGCTAGGCTCGGGCAGGCCGCCGGCGCCGGCAAATCGGCGAACCCGACCCAGCCCTTACCGGCTGCCCAATCCGCCCATTTTCATTTCCAGCAAGGAGAAACGCATGTCCTTCCCCACTTCCGTCAACGACCAGATCACCGACGCCGTCACCCAGAGCAACGTCAAGGTATTGGGCGAATCCCCGGCCATGGCCATGGGTTCGCTGTACCAGACCGCGTCGCACTCCACCGGCATCCTGTTCCAGAACGCCGTGTCCTCGCAGCAGCAGCAGAACACCCTGGCGCAAGCCGCCGCCAATATGGGGGTGATGCAGATCTACAGCATGGACACCATGGCCGACGCCGCCGGCACCGAAAAAGTCAGCCAAGCCGGCATTGCGGACAACCTGTCCAGCCTGATGACCGTGCTGCAAAGCTTCCAAAACCGCTGATCGGTCCCTAATCCACAACTGGAGCTAAATCATGGCTTACAACACCTCCGTCAACAGCCAGATCACCGACGCCGTCACCCAGAGCAACGTCAAAGTGCTGGGCGAATCCCCGGCCATGGCGATGGGCTCGCTGTTCCAGACCGCGTCCCACTCCACCGGCATCCTGTTCGAGAACTCGGTCTCGGCGCAGCAACAGCAAAACACGCTGAGCCAGGCCGCCGCCAATACCGGCGTGATGCAGATCTACAGCGTGGACACCATGGCCGACGCCGCCAGCACGGAAAAAGTGTCTCAGGCCGGCATTCCGGACAACCTGTCCAGCCTGATGACCGTGCTGCAGTCGTTCCGCCGCTAAGCGTACACAAGGAGATTTAATACATGGCGTACACCACCGTGAATGACCAGATCACCGACGCCGTCACCCAAACCAACGTCAAGGTGCTGGCGGAAGGCCCGGCCATGGCCATGGGTTCTCTTTTCCAAACCGCGTCCCACTCCACCGGCATCCTGTTCGAAAACGCGGTATCCGCCCGACAACAACAGAACACGCTGGGCCAGGCCGCCACCAATATGGGCGTAATGCAGATTTACAGCGTGGACACCATGGCCGACGCCGCTGGCACTGAAAAAGTGTCCCAAGCAGGCATCCCGGACAATCTGTCCAGCCTGATGACCGTGCTGCAAGCCTTCCAGAACCGCTGATTTTCATAACCTAAACCAGGAGATACGCAATGGCATTCCCGACCGCAGTCAATAATCAGATCACCGACGCCGTCACCCAATCCAACGTCAAAGTGCTGGGCGAGGCGCCGGCCATGGCCATGGGCTCCATGTACCAGACCATGGCGCATTCGACCGGCATCTTGTTCGAGAACGCCGTGTCGGCCCAACAGCAGCAAAACACGCTGGCGCAAGCCGCCGCCAATATGGGCGTGATGCAGATCTACAGCATGAACACCATGGCCGCCGCCGCCGGCACCGAAAAAGTGTCGCAAGGCGGCGTAGCGGATAATCTGACCAGCCTGCTGACCGTGCTGCAAAGTTTCCAGAACCGCTGAGCCTCCCCCGTTCTCCTCATTTGTTCTGCCCCGGAAACGGGGCGTCTTTTTTGTTAGCGCTACTTCAAAACTCCCCCTCAATCCATCCACACCGCCGGTATCAGAACCGCCTTCTATACATGAGACCAGCCACATGCCCAGATGGTCCAACCGCCTTGGCCTACCACACCAAGGCCGCAACCAATCCCGTGAGGCTCAATCAAAAAATGACCCGCCGCGCCTCCATCTCCCAGTGCCGTCGCCGGCTGAAACGACAGCGTTGGGCGATTTCGCGTTGGAATAGCCACGGGTACAAGCGGTAGAGGTAGCGCATCTGGCGCCTCGCCTTTCATGTCAGGTTGATGATGCATGCCAGAATAGTCGCTACAATGTGCCGGATAAACGCTCAATCCCGGACCAATTGTCCTGATATGAAAACCATGCCCTCGCCCGACAACCTGCTGGCTTTCGATGCTTTGGCGCGCGCCGGCAGTTTCACCGCCGCGGCCGATCTGCTGGACTGCCACAAGAGCCTGGTGAGTGCCCGCGTCAAGGCGCTGGAACGCGAGCTGGGGGCGGTGCTGGTGTTGCGCAGCACGCGCAAGGTGGCGCTGACCGAGGCCGGAGAGCGGCTGCGGCCGCACGCGGCGCGGCTGCGGGAAACCATGGCGCAGGCCCGGATGGCGGTGGACCAAACCCAGAGCGATCTGGCCGGGCCGCTGACCATCAGCACCACCTCGTCGCTGGCCCAATACGTGCTGGGGCCGGCATTGAGCGAAATGGCCGCCCTGTATCCGGAATTGCAGCTGTCGCTGCAGGTCAACAACCGCCTGCAGGACCCGGTGGCCGATGTGCTGGACTTCTGTCTGCGCTCGGCGCGCTCGCACACCGTGCATGATGAGAGCCTAGTGGCGCGGCTGGCCGGCTATGCCAGCGAAAACCTGTACGCGTCGCCGGCTTATCTGGCGCGCCACCAGGCCATCCGCCAGCCATCGGACCTGGCCGCGCATCGCTTGCTGGTGATGGAATCGGAGCAACGCGATGGCCTGCTGCTGAAAAAGGGCGAGCAGCTGCTGCGCCAGCCAGTGGGCGCGCAACTGTATCTGAACGACTATCCGCTGCGCGCCGACCTGGCGCTGACCGGTCACGGCATCACGCTGTTGGCCGACTACGCGGTCGCGCGCCATCTGCAAAGCGGCGAGCTGGTGCGGGTCTTGCCGGACTGGCACTGCGACTACTGGCCCATCTATCTGGTGCATCCGTTCCGCACGCCGCTGTCGCGCAAGTACCAAACCTTCATCGACTTCGTGCTGCCGCGGGTGGCCGCCGCGCTGCCGGATAACCGGGCTCAGCCGGACAGCGACGGCCGCGCCAGCAATACGCGGTAGAACTCGACGAAGGCGCGCGCCGCCGCCGGCGCGTGGCGGCCCGGCGGAAACACCGCGTAGACGCCGCCCTTGGGCAGGGTCCACTGCGGCAACAGATGGACCAGCCGCCCCTGGCGGATGTCGTCCTGCACGCTGAACGAATCCAGCACCGACACGCCAGCCCCAGCCAGCAGCAGCGTGCGCAGCGAGGCCGCGGAGTCCACCTTGATGCGCGCCCGCGTCCTGACTGTCGCCTCCTCGCCTGCCGGCCCGCTAAACGGCCAGCTCAATGGCGTTTTCAACAGCGTCAGCGCCACCCAGTCGTGATCGGCCAGTTCCTCCGGCCGCGCCGGCGTGCCGCGCGCTTTCAGATAAGCCGGCGAGGCAACCGGCAATTGGGCGAACTCCCCCAGTTTCAGCGCCCGCAGCGAGGAATCGCGCAAAGTGCCCAGCCGGATCGCCAAGTCCATCCCGGCAGCCACCAGATCCACCATGTGGTCGCTGGCGTGCAGCTCCAGTTGCAGCTTGGGATGCTGGCGGATGAACTGGGTGGCTGCCGGCGCGACGGACTCCGACATATGGCTGACCGGAGCGGTCAGCCGCAACACGCCGGACAGCTCGGCCGCGCCGTGGCCAGCCTGCAGCAGCGCGTCGCGCAAGGCCGCCAATGCCGGCTGCGCGTCCAGATACAAGGCCTGGCCGGCCTCGGTCAACTTGACCCGCCGCGTGGTGCGGTGGAACAGCATCGCCCCCAGCTGCGACTCCAGCCGTCCCACCTGCAGGCTGACATTGGCCTTGGTCATGCCCAGCCGCTCGGCGGCGGCGGTGAAGCCGCCGGCCTCGGCCACCGCCACGAAGATTTGCAGCCCTTCCAGATTGTTCTCTACGCCTCTCGCCATATCAACTGTCAATTTTTCAATAACAATCAATTATGATTTAAGCCGTTTATCGAATCAATTCAAAAGCGCATGATGACGTCCATCAGCGCTGCGTCGCGGCGCCTCAACCAGATTACCCATCAAGGAGTGTCACCATGAAAATCGCACTGATCGGCGCCAGCGGCTATGTCGGTTCCGCCCTGTTGAAAGAAGCCCTGTCCCGCGGCCACCACGTCACCGCGCTGGTTTCCCGCCCGGAACGCATCGAAGCGCAAGCCAACCTCGCCGCCGTGAAAACCGATGTGCAGGACAGCGCGGCGCTGGCCGAGCAGCTGAAAGGCTTTGATGCCGTGATCAGCGCCTTCAGCGGCCACGCCCAGGCCGAGCAGTTCGACTACTACGTCAAGGGCGTGCGCGCCATCATCGCCGCCGCCAAGGCGGCCCAGGCCCCGCGCCTGTTGATGGTAGGCGGCGCCGGCAGCCTGGAAGTGGCGCCCGGCGTACAGCTGGTGGATACCCCGGAATTTCCGGAACAATGGAAGGCCTCGGCGCTGGGCGCCCGCGAAGCGCTGAACCTGCTGCGCGCCGAGACCGAGCTGAACTGGACGCTGCTGAGCCCGTCGGCGATGCTGCAACCGGGCCAGCGCACCGGCCAGTTCCGCTTGGGCAAGGATCAGCTCTTGGTCGACGCCGAAGGCAACAGCCACATCTCGGTCGAAGACTACGCCGTCGCCATGATCGATGAGCTGGAAAAAGGCGCGCATCCGCGCAGCCGCTTCACTGTGGGTTACTGATTTATCCCGTTAATGAAAAAGCCGCTACGGTTGACCGTAGCGGCTTTTTGTTCGAATCCGCCTCGCGGATGATGATTTTCAATGCCGGGGCTGCCCGGCATGCAGGGAGGGGATATTTGTGTGGCCAAATATCCCCTCCACCCCTAAAGGCCACCCTGCAAGCCTGGCCTGCGGCTTCCCGCCGGGTCCCGTCAGGCCCGAGGCGCGGCTGAACTCGCCCCGCGCTAACGTCGCGGGGCTCAAACAGGCAGCCGCTTAAAACCTCGGGCCTGCCACCCAGCGGCAGGCTTGAAGGGACTGGGGCGCATCACAAACGCACTGCTCCCCACAAAACGCTGTGTGCAGGTGGTTAAAGTTTGAACCGCCCCACCACCTGCTCCAGCGATTGCGACAGTTTTTCCAGATCCGCCACCACTTGGCCGGCACGGCTGATCTCGGCGTCGGACTGGGAGGCCTGATTGGACATCTGCTCCGCCGTGCGCGCCATGTCTTCGGTGGCCTTGGACTGTTCGCTGGCCGCGTCGCGGATTTCCGCCGCCTGCCGCACCACAAGTTGCATGCTGGACTGGATCTCGGCGATCTGGCGCTGCGCTTCCTCGGCCAATTGCACGCCGCCCTGCACC
>NZ_JAELTR010000079.1:0-13450 GCF_016428945.1 Chromobacterium sp. ASV23 | reverse complement strand
CCCCCCCCCCCCCCCCCCCCCCCCCCCCCCCCCCCCCCCCCCCCCCCCCCCCTTTTGAGTCTCGTGGGCTCGGAGATGTGTATAAGAGACAGGCGTCGGGCTGTGCAACGTGGCTTCCGGCCCAAATCGGCTCAAACGCGATCCACTCAGCAAACGTCAACAGCCCCTAGCCCTTATCCTGGCGGCTGTGCCATTGTGAGAATATCCGGCCGCGGCGTTACTGCGCCGGCGGGAAGCTCCCTGCATCCTGGCAGTTTTCCACCAACAGGCCGTCCGGGCTGCTATTGGGGACATAGACCTGGTTGACCGGCGACGGCGGGTAGTCCGGATCGGGCGCGCAGGCGGCGCTCTGGCCGGTGCCGACCGCCACCTGCGCGCCGGCTTTCAGCTGGCAGCGCACCACATGGTTGAGCTGGCTCCACGATGGGCAAATCGCGTTTTCGGCGCGGTATTGCGCCACCGGTCCCTGCGGTTGGCTGAACGACCACCAGCGTCCCATCTGCGAGTTGGGTTTGCTGTCGTCCCACACCCGGTACACGAGCACGGCGGCGCCGGCATCCTGCTGGTAGACCGCCCCTTCGCACAGCCCGCCCTTGCCCGGCGCGCCCACGGCTTGCGCCAGCAGGGCCGGGTTCTGCGCCGCGCTCATGCCCGGCGGCGGCGGCATCACGCTGCCGATGCAGCCGGCCATTTTGGCCGGCGGGTTGCTGGAACACGCGATCAGGATCAAGCTGAGCGAGGCGATTGCGGCGCGGCGAAGCAGGGCGGTCATGTGATGGTCTCCAGACGGTGAAAATCTTTTGGCATGTCTTGAAACATAGAAGATTTTTTTGTCATTTCCAGGGGCGTAAAAAAGGCGCCGACAGAAGTCGGCGCCAAAAGCTGCGGAAAATCTTATGATCAGGCCACGGCGGCGTTGGCCGCCGGCTTGCCCGGCTCGCCGGCATGGCCCAGCAGCTCGGCTTGCTTCGCCTTCGCCTGCTGGTAGTTGCGCAGCTTGATGTGGCCGAAGCCGCGCACGCCTTCCCAGGTCTTCATCCATTCCACCGCCTGCGGCAGCGCGGCCAGATTCAGCCGGGAGAGCACGGTGGGCAGCTGTTGTTCGAACTCGGCGATCAGCTGGCGCTCCAGCTTGCGGTCCGCCTGCCAGGCGAATGGGTCCAGCGCGCTGCCGCGCAGGAAGCGCAGCTTGGCCAAGGCCTTCATCGCCGGCATCAGCCACGGGCCGAAAGGGATCTTGCGCGGCTTGCCGCCGGTGAGCCAGGCCACGCCGATGTGGAAGCGCAGCTTGTAATCGCCGTCGAACTGGCTGGCTACGTCGCGCAGGAACTCGCCGTCGCTGTACAGCCGCGCCACCTCGTACTCGTCCTTGTAGGCCAGCAGATGGTAGTAGGCGCGCGCGGCGGCCAGCGTCAGCGCGGTGCTGCCCGGGTTGACGGCCTCCTCGGCCTGCTTCACCTGCTGCACCCGCGCCTTGTAGCGCTCGGCCAGCGCCTCGTTCTGGTAGGCGGTGAGCAAGGTGGCGCGGTGATGCACCACCGCGTCCGGCGTTTCGCGCGGCACGAACTGCACCACGGCGCTGGGGCTGACCAGCGCTTCCACGCGGGCCAGATCGTGCGCGGCGTGGCGGCCCCAGCTGAAGGCGTCCTGGTTGAACTTCACCGCGGCGCCGTTGAGCCGCACCGCTTCCATGATGGCTTCCAGCGATACCGGCACCAGGCCCTTTTGCCAGGCGTAACCGAGCATGAACATATTGCTGGCGATGGCGTCGCCCATCAGCGCGGTGGCCAGCCGGTTGGCGTTGACCTCGCTGAAGCGGCCGGCGCCGACGGATTCGATGATGGCATCCTTCATCGATTTGGCCGGGAAGCGCAGGTCGGGGTTTTTCAGGAAGCCGCTGGTCGGCGACTCGTAGTTATTGACGATGGCGTAGCTGAAACCCTCGCGCATCTTGGCCAGGGCTTCTTCCGCCGCGGTCACCACCAGGTCGCAGCCCAGCACCAGATTGGCGTCGCCGGCGGCGATGCGCACGGCGTGCAGCTGTTCCTGATGTTCGGCGATGCGAACGTGAGACCACACCGAGCCGCCTTTCTGCGCCAGGCCGGCCATGTCCAGCACCGTCACGCCCTTGTTGTCCAGATAGGCCGCCATGCCCAGTACCTGGCCGATGGTGACCACGCCGGTGCCGCCGACGCCGGTCACCATGATGCCGAACGGCTCGTGCAGCGCCGGAATCTTCGGTTCCGGCAAGGCCGGCATCTTGGCCAGATCGGCGCTGGCGCCGGCCGGCTTCTTCAGCTTGCCGCCTTCCACGGTGACGAAGCTGGGGCAGAAGCCCTCGACACAGGAGTAGTCCTTGTTGCAGCTCGATTGGTCGATCTTGCGCTTGCGGCCCAGCGGGGTTTCCACCGGCAGCACCGACAGGCAGCCGGATTTCTGGCTGCAATCGCCGCAGCCTTCGCACACGCGCTCGTTGATGAAGGCGCGCTTGGCCGGGTCCGGAAACTCGTTGCGCTTGCGGCGACGGCGTTTTTCCGCCGCGCAGGTCTGGTCATGGATCAGGATGGTGACGCCTTCGGTGTCGCGCAGTTCGCGCTGCACGCGGTCCAGTTCGCGGCGGTGGAACACGTCTATGCCGGGGGCCAGGCCCTGGGCGTGCTTGTATTTGTCCGGATCATCGCTGGTGATCACGATGCGCTTGACGCCTTCGGCCGCCAGCTGGCGCGTCATCATCGGCACGTCCAGATAGCCGTCCACGTGCTGGCCGCCGGTCATCGCCACCGCGTCGTTGTACAGGATCTTGTAAGTAATGTTCACTTTTCCGGCCACCGCGGCGCGGATGGCCAGGATGCCGGAGTGGAAGTAGGTGCCGTCGCCCAGATTGGTGAAGATGTGCTTGGTGGTGGTGAACGGGGCCTGGCCCAGCCAGGTGATGCCTTCGCCGCCCATCTGGGTGAAGGTCTTGGTGTTTTCCGGGCTGATCCAGTGCGCCATGTAGTGGCAGCCGATGCCGGCCACGGCGCGGCTGCCTTCCGGCAGCTTGGTGGAGGTGTTGTGCGGGCAGCCGGAGCAGTAATGCGGCACGCGGGCGATGGACTCGCGCGGCTTGACCAGCTGCGCCTCTTTATCGTCGTAGAATTTCAGGCGGTCGTGGATCACCGGGCTGTCGTAGATCAGCGCCAGCCGGCTGGCGATGGCGCGGGCGATCATGGCCGGCGTCAGCTCGCCGGCGGCCGGCAGCAGCCAATCGCCGTGCGGCAGCGCCCATTCGCCTTTCTCGGCGAACTTGCCCACCACCCGCGGGCGCACGTCGTCGCGCCAGTTGTACAGCTGTTCCTTCAGCTGGTATTCGATGATCTGGCGCTTCTCCTCCACCACCAGAATCTCCTCCAGGCCCTCGGCGAACTGGCGCACGCCTTCCGGCTCCAGCGGCCATACCATGCCCACCTTGAAGATGCGCAGGCCGATTTCCGCCGCCTGCGCTTCGCTGATGCCCAGGTCGTCCAGCGCCTGCATCACGTCCAGATAGCTCTTGCCGCAGGTGATGATGCCCAGGCGCGGCTTGGGCGAATCCAGCGTGATGCGGTTCAGCTTGTTCTCGCGGGCGTAGGCAAGCGCGGCGTACAGGCGGTGGTGCAGCACGCGCTTCTCCTGCGCCAGCGGGGTGTCCGGCCAGCGTATGTTCAGGCCGTCTTCCGGAATCGGGAAGTCCTTGGGAATCTTGAACTCGAAGCGTTCCGGCGAGATGTCGACGATGGCCGAGCTTTCGATGGTGTCGGTGATGGCCTTGATCGCCACCCAGCAGCCGGAATAACGGCTCATCGCCCAGCCGTGCAGGCCCAGGTCCAGCACTTCCTGCACGCCGGATGGGGACAACACCGGGATCATGCTGGCGGCCAGGATGTGGTCGGACTGGTGCGGGAAGGTGGACGATTTGGCCGCATGGTCGTCGCCGCACACCAGCAGCACGCCGCCGTGCTTGGAGGTGCCGGCCACGTTGCCGTGCTTGATCACGTCGCCGGAGCGGTCCACTCCGGGGCCCTTGCCGTACCACATCGAATAGACGCCGTCGTATTTGGCGCCTTCGAACATATTGACCTGCTGCGTGCCCCAGATGGCGGTGGCGGCCAGATCTTCGTTGAGGCCGGGATGGAACACCACCTTGTGGGCGTCCAGATGCTTCTTGGCCTTCATCATGGTCTGGTCGACATTGCCCAAGGGCGAGCCGCGATAGCCGGTGACATAGCCGGCGGTATTCAGGCCGGCGGCCTGGTCCAGTTGTTGTTGCAGCATGGGCAGGCGCACCAGCGCCTGAATGCCTGTCATCAGTACCTGGCCGGTGGGGGCGGTGTATTTTTCTTCCAGGTCTGCATGGCGGATTGACATGGTTTCTCCTCCTGTCGTGCTCGCTTGTGGCGATCAGCCCGCGGGCGGCCTTGTGGGCGGCGTGTGCCGGGCGTCTGCTGCGTGGCAACGCGACTGACACTTTATTTTTATACCGTGTGCCCTGGGTATGCGCGGCTGATGCAGCTTAGAGTGTTAACCCTAATGCCGCCAGACTATAGTTGACGTTTACGTCAACGTCAAAGAGATCGCGCGGGACAGCGCCTGGCAGTGCGGTTTATGTGCCAGTGCAGCAAAAATCCGTGTTTTGTTAAGTGTTTGTGAACGGACTGTGCAGGGTTTACTGATTATTCCTAGCGGACAAAACGGGTAAGCTGTCTGTTGGAGCATTGTTTTCGAGAATCCCATGTCTGTTTCTTCATCCGATGGCGCCGGTCGCGGCGTGCTGTACACCGTAGGCGCCTTCGTCTGCTGGGGACTGTTTCCGCTGTATTGGAAGCCGCTGCACAGCGTCCCGGCTTTGCAAATTCTGTGCCACCGCATCGTGTGGTCGGCCTTGTTCGTTGCCCTGGTGCTGAGCGCGCTGCGGCAATGGGGCGATCTGCGCGAGGCGCTGCGCCTTCCGCGCCAGCTGGGCATCTTCGCTTTGTCGTCGACCGTGCTGTCGCTGAACTGGCTGATCTATATCTGGGCGGTGAATGCCGGCCACGTGGTGGAGGCGAGCCTCGGTTATTTCATCAATCCCTTGGTCAATGTGCTGCTGGGCCGCTTGTTTCTGGGCGAGCGGCTGAGCCGGCCGCAGCGCCTGGCGGTGGCCCTGGCCGCGGCGGGCGTGGCCTGGCTGACCCTCAGCGCCGGCGCGCTGCCGTGGATCGCGCTGTCGCTGGCGGCCACTTTTGGCCTGTATGGCTTGCTGCGCAAGATGGCGCCGCTGCCGTCCTTGCCGGGGCTGGCCTTGGAGACCTTCCTGATGTCGCCGCTGGCGCTGGCCGCACTGTTATGGTTCGCCTGGCGCGGCGATGGTGCGTTCGGCCATTTGGGTTGGCAAGGCGACATGTTGTTGGTCGGGGCCGGGGTGGTCACCGCGGTGCCCTTGTTGATGTTCGCCGCCGGAGCGCGCCGCTTGAAGCTGGCTACGGTGGGGGTGATCCAGTACATCGGCCCCAGCATCCAGCTGGCCCTGGGCGTGTTGTTGTATGGCGAGCCGTTCGGCCCGGATCGCGCGCTGGGCTTTGCCCTGATCTGGGCGGCGCTTTTGCTGTATTCCGCCGTCGGCCTGCGCGGCTTGTGGCGCGGAAGACGCAGCCCCGCATCGGTCTGAAAGCCCCGTCCTGATTGAACAGCCCCGCCAAAGCGGGGCTGTTTGCTTATGGCGTTCGGGTTTTCTGACGAATGGCGGGTCCGCCTGTCCGAAAGTATGGATCGGGCTGGCTATAACCGAAGAAAGATGGTGGAGCGAGCGCGGTGCTGTGGCTGGTTTGCTTGGTGTTTTTGGCTAGCGCGGTGAGCGTGCGTTACTGGCTGCGGCAGCGCGGCGCGACGGCCTTGCGTCTGTTGGCCGGATTGACGGCGCTGCTGGCCTGGCTGCTGTACCCGCGCCTGCCGTTTTGGCTGTTGCCGTGGATGCCGGACGCCTACGGCATGGCGTGTTACGCCGCCTTGGTTGGCTTGCAGCTGGGCCTGACCGATGCGGTAGTGAAAACTTGGCTGGCGCGGCGGCAGCGCGCCAATGGCGGAAAGGAAAAGCGATGGTAGCCCTTTATCTCGTCAGTCTGGTGTTCTTCCTCACCGATATCATTACGCGGCTGGCGTTGCGCACCCGTTCTTGGCGCGCGGTGGAACTGACGCTGGTGGCCGGACTGGCCTTGGCCTGGCTGCTTTATCCGCACCTGAGCGATTGGGCGGTGCCGCTGATGCCCAGCGAGCAAGGCATGCTGCTGTACGCCACGCTGGTGGGCTTGCAATTGGGGTTGATGGACGCGGTGCTGCGCACCAGTCTGGGGCGCTGGCGGCAGGCTTATCAGCGGTCGCACGAGCCAGGACGTATCCAGCACTGATGCGGACAGCGCTGAACAATATGCTTGACGAGTAGTTGGCGAGCGCGCAGACTGCGCGCTCCCGCGCCGGAGGAGCCATCCGCCGGCGTCAGGGCAGTCCGGAAGCCGCAAGAGCCTTCCATCGCTCTTTATCGTTCTTTACAGGTACCGCCATCATGGCATCGTTCTTTATCTTCCTGTCGCGCCATCTGCAGCGCGACATGCTGGGCGACGAGTCGCGCCCAGCCGATCCGGCCTTGCGCCGATTATTCGCGCCCCTCCATCCCGACGATCGCTTCGAGCGCCAGCAGTTCTTGCAACGCGCCGAACAGCTGCGTCTGGAGAAGGGCGGCCTATGTTGAATCTTCCCTTGATCTCATCCCGCCTGCTGCTGCGCGATTTTTGCGCCGACGACCTGCCGGCCTATCAAGCGTTGCGCGGCACGCCGGGTTTTGGCCGGCATGGCGCCGCGGCCGAGCTGAGTCCGGCGTACTCCGCCATGCTGCTGCAGCGCTTCATCGAGCAGCAGCGCCCGCCGCGCCGCGCCTGGCAGCTGGCCATCGTGCGGCGCGACAACGGCGAGCTGATCGGTTCGGCCGGCTTGCGCGGCAGCGCCGCGCCCGGCGTCGCCAGCTTCGGCCTGGAGCTGGCGGAAGCGGCCTGGGGCCAGGGCTTGGCGCAAGAAGCCGGCAGCATGGTGTTGGACGCGGCTTTCAATGCGCTGGGCTTGAGCCGGATCGAGGCCGATGCCGGCGAAACCAACCTGCCTGCGCGCAAGCTGGCGGCGCGGCTCGGTTTTGTCGAGGCTCCGGCCCGCAACGGACGGGTGCCGCTGGCGCTGAGCCTGGGCATGCTGGGCGCGGAAAGCGACTGGCGGCTGGAGGGCAGCGCCTTGCAGCGGCAGGATGGCTGCTGGCGCTTGCTCAGCCCGGGACAAGCCGATTTCTATTATGCCAATGCTTTGCTATTGGACCAGCCGCCGGCGCAGCAGGGGCGGGAATACTGGGAAACGCGTTTTGACGCCGCTTTCTCCGGCCATGCCGGCATCCGCCACCGCACGCTGTGGTGGCTACAGACCGGTGAAGATTGCCAGGCGCGCTACCGCGATTGGCTGGACGTGGGCTATCGCTATCTGGAAAGCGTGGTGCTGCTGCTGGGCGAATCGGAGTGGCGGCCGGTTCCCGCCAGCCCCTGGCTGAGCATCCGCCCGCTGGCCGGCGAAGCCGACTGGGCGCAATGGCGCCAGTTGCTGGCGGATACGCGCGAGCCTGGCCATGCCGAGGCCGATTACCGCGCCTATCTGCAGGGTCGTCAACAGCGCTTGCTCGAACGGGAAGCGGCCGGGCAGGGCCATGTCTGGGGCGTGTTCGACGGCCGCGCGCTGCTCAGCTGCGCCGGCCTGTTCCTGTTGCCCGGCATGGCGCGTTTCCAGCATGTGACCACGGCGCCGCATGTGCGGCGGCTGGGGCTGGCCAGCCAGCTGCTCAGCCATCTGGCGCAATGGGGGCTGCAACGGAGCTCGCGGCTGGTCATCGTGGCCGACGCCCATTATCACGCGCTGGATTTGTACCGGAAGCTGGGCTTTGTCGAGGCCGGCCGCGAAGCGTCGCTGTGCTGGTGGCCGCCAGGCTGAGCTTTGTGGTTAGCAATGTGCATGGCTCATGATTTTGATGGTCAATTCCCAGTATTCGCTTGACCTTGATCCCGCTTTGAAATGAGACTTGCTCATACATGCCGCTGTCTTTGACTGCGGCTGGACTCAAGCCGCCATCCGAGCGGCGACACCCTTCAGGAGAAATGGGAATGACTGCATTGGCAGCGCTGCGCGGCGAGTTCGACGCGCTCAACCACGAATATCTGGCCATCCACAAGGCCAAGGAAGATCTGTTCTGGGACACCTATATGGCGGTGTCCGACGACGACGCCGGCTTCGCCCGCGCCGAAGCCGCGTTCAAGGATTTCATCTCCAGCCCTAAGCGGCTGGCGCAAACCCAGTCCGCCATCGCCCAGCTGCAGGCGCTGCCGTCCGGCGCCGAGCGCGACGCGCTGCTCCACGGTTTCCAGGGCTGGCGGGCGCTGTTTGAAAGCAACATCATCGAAAGCGAGGAAGCGCGCCGGCTGATGACGGAGCTGGTGGAGCTGGAGTCTCAGCTGTTCGCCAAGCGCCGCGATTACCAATTGCAGCACATCAACGAGGCCGGCGAGCGCGAGAATGCGACGTTGAGCGGCTTGTCCACCAATATGGGCACCAACCGCGACGAAGCGGCGCGCAAGAGCTCGCACGACGCCTTGCTGGGCCTGGAGCGCTGGGTGCTGGACAACGGCTTTCTCGACATTGTGGGCAAGCGCAACCAGCTGGCCCGCAGCCTTGGTTACGCCGACTACTTCGAATACAAGGTGAAGAAGAACGAGCAGATGACGCCGGATCAGCTGTTCGCCATTCTGGATGACTTCGAGGCGCGCACCCGCGACGCCAACCAGCGCGCGCTGGACGAGCTGCAGGCCAAGCATGGCGCCGCTGCCTTGCAGGGCCACAACCTGCGCTTCCATATGAGCGGCGACGTCACCCGCCAGATCGATCCCTACCTGCCGTTCTCCAAGGCGGTGGAACGCTGGGTGCTGAGTTTCCGCCGCCTGGGCATCCAGTACCGCGGCGCGACGATGCAGCTGGACTTGATCGAGCGCCAGGGCAAGTATCAGAACGGCTTCTGCCACGGTCCGATTCCGTCCTTCTTCGACGGCGAAACCTGGGTGCCCGGCCAGATCAACTTTACCGCCGACGCCAAGCCGGACCAGGTGGGCAGCGGCGCGCGCGCCATCAACACCCTGTTCCACGAGGGCGGCCACGCCGCGCACTTCGCCAATGTGACGCAGAATTCGCCGTGCTTCTCGCAGGAGTTCGCGCCGACTTCGATGGCCTATGCCGAAACCCAGAGCATGTTCTGCGACAGCCTGCTGGACGACGCCGATTGGTTGAAGCGTTATGCCCGGAACAGCCAGGGCGAGGTAATCCCGGACGAGCTGATCCGCACCCGCATCGAGGCCGCCCAGCCGTTTGCCGCCTACGCCGAGCGCTCCATCGCCGTCGTCGCTTACTTCGAGCGCGCGTTGTACGCGCTGCCGGAAAACGAGCTGACCGCCGAGCGGGTGTTGGAACTGGCGCGCAGCAGCGAGCGGCGCATCCTGGGCATAGCCGTCAGCCCGCGCCCGTTGCTGGCCATACCGCATCTGCTGAACCAGGAATCGGCCGCCGCCTATCACGGCTACCTGCTGGCCAATATGGCGGTGTACCAGACCCGCGCCTTTTTCCTGCGCGAATTTGGCTACCTCACCGACAACCCGGCCATCGGCCCGCTGCTGGCTCAGCACTACTGGGGTCCGGGCAACAGCATCAACCACAACGCCACGCTGCTGAGCCTGACCGGCGAGCCATTCAACGCCCGCTATCTGGCTGACAGCTGCAACCAGAGCGTGGAGCAAGCGTGGGCCGAGGCGCAGAAGCTGATAGCCGAATCCGCCGCGCGCGACTATCCGGCGCAGTACCCGGCCAATCTGGATGCGCATATCCGCCTGGTGCATGGTGCGGAGCTGATCGCCGACAACGCGGCCGGCGACGCGGCGATGTTCGACCGCTTCGAAAGCTGGGTGGCCGGCCATTATCCGGCCAGCGTGCATTGAGGCTGGGGTTGAAACGCAAAACGGCCAGGGAAACCTGGCCGTTTTGCTTTGGCGCGCCGGCAGCCCTTACTGCTGCCGGTAGATCAAGCGCCCTTCCAGCAGCAGCTCGCTCGGCGTCAGCGCCAGATTATTGCTGGAGGCGGCGCGGTCGAAGACGAAGCGCTGGCCCTGGTATTCGATCCAGGCGCAGATCGGCTCGCCCTGGAAGCGGCCGAGGATTTCTTCGGAGCGGACGACCTCGGCGTCGGCCGACAACATCAGGCCCTGCTGCGATTCGTTCTCCACTTGCCAGCTGTCGTTGTCCACCGGCTGCGGGTCGTGCCGGGTGGCGGATTTCAGCCACATGCGGAAGATCCACAAAGGCAGCACCACGCGATGCACGCGCTTGTCGTCGCTGATGACGCAGGCCACCGGGAAGGTTTCGCCGCATTTGGGGCAGCGGGCGTCGGCGGACAGGAAGATCTTGCCCTGCATCAGGCTGGCAATGCCTTCCATGTGTTCGGCGCTGACCATGGAGCGGCATTGCGGGCAATGCTTGCCGAAACGGCGCACGCTGTTGCCGTTGGCAAAGGTGAGCGGAAGGAAGCGGGAAATCTTGTCTGGTCGTGCCATTGCTGCATTGTTCCGGTATGCGGGGAAACGCCGCCGGATTGCTGCCGGCGGCAAGTCATCGATTATAACCCCTAGTCGCGGCAAGAGAAATCCACACGGCAAGCCAGCTTATGCGCCGCGCCGGGCGCGAGCGCGCGGGCGTCGTCGCCGGCGTTGGCGGTTTCGACGCAGACGAAGCGCCGCCAGTCGGCATCCGGCAGGTCCGCCAGCCGTTGCGCCTTGGCCGGCGCCGGGTTCCACACCACGGCGCTGTGCGAGCCGGTGCTGGTGATGCGGACGGCGCGCCGCCAGCCGGCATCCTGCAGCGTGATGGCGCCGCCGCGGTAGGCCACCAGGTCCACCTCGCCGTCAAAGCGGAACGGCAGGGCAGGCAGATTCAGCCGGCGATCGCTGAGCTTGTCGTGCGCCGGCGCGCTTTCCAGGCCCAGCAGGCTGACCTGGTCGATATCGGACACCGCGAAATAGCTGTGCAGCGCGGCGCTGACGGTTTGCGGCAATGCGCTGTGGTTGCTGGTGGCAAGCTCGATGGCCACGCCGTCCGGGCCGATGCGGAAGGCCAGCTCGGCCGACAGCTCGCCGTGGCGCGGTCCGTTGAGTTTCACGTGGAACACTTCGCCGTCGCGGGACGCCTCGGCCAGCTTCCACAGTTGCTGGCGGGCCACGCCGTGCGCCGGTTGCGCGGCGTCGGACGGATGGGCACCGAACCAGGGCCAGCACACCGGCACGCCGCCGCGTATCGCCTTGCCCGGCAGATACGCCGACTGCGGCGACAGGTAGAACAAAGGCGGTTCCTCGCCGCGGCGGTAGTCCAGCAACTGGCCGCCCAGCAGCGCGATGCGGGCGGAAAAGCCGTCGCCGGCCAGCAGAATCTGCTCCACGCCTGGCGCCAGTTCGGCCAGGCTCATACCTTGCGGGTAGGACATGTGCGCTCCATCGAAATCCGGAAAAAGACCGATGATAGCGCGTGGCGGTAGGGCCATGCTGCGGTGGATCAGGGTTTGGTCGGCGTTTCGCGATCGATCAGACCCAGCCGCAGCCACAGCGCGCGCAGCGTCCACAGCGGGCCGATCAGCAGGAATTGCAAATCCTGAGTGAACGAGGGTTTCCTGCCTTCGCGCGCATGGCCGACGAACTGGCCCACCCAGGCCAGCGCGAACACCAGCAGCGAGAGATAACCCAGCGGCCAGCCGGCGCTTTGCGCCGCGGTCAGCAACAGCAGCGCCACGCTGCACAACAGCGCCATCACCAGTGCGGCCTGGCGCGACAGCCGCCAGTACCAGGCCACGCCCGCCAGCACGGCCAGCCAGGCCCAGGGCAGCGGGCCGGGCAGGGCCATCAGCATGCCCAGCAGCGACAGCACGATCAGCGGCACGCACAGCTTGTGCATGGCGATGTTGAACGGATGGCGATGGCTTTCGTCGTACGCCTCCAGCCACTGCGGCAGGGTCATCATGGCTTGCCTCCGGTTTTCTGCGCTGGATCATCCAGCGATGCGGCCGCTCGCGCTACAATCGGCCATTCCCTCGAACATGGAGCCACGGTGTCAGACGCCCCGCAACCCCGTTACCAACGGATCAAGGACTACATCCTGTCCGGCATTCGCGACCGCCACTTCCTGCCCGGTTGCAAGATTCCGCCGGAGCTGGAGCTGGCGCGCCAGTTTGGCGTGTCGCGGATGACGGTCAACAAGGCGGTGCGCGACCTGGCTGAAGCCGGCATCCTGCTGCGTTTCGCCGGCGACGGCACTTACGTGGCGGAACGCAAGGCGGAGTCGCCGCTGTTGGACATCAACAACATCGCCGCCGAGATCGAGGCGCGCGGCCATCGCCATACCGCTCAAGTGATGGTGCTGGAGGCGGTGCCGGCCAGCGAGGAAGTGGCGTTGCGGCTGAGCGTGCGCGCCGGCGGCCTGGTGTATCACTCGCTGATCGTCCATTGCGAGGACGAGGTGCCGATCCAGCTGGAAGACCGCTATGTCAACCCGGCTTTCGCGCCTGACTACCTGCGCCAGGATTTCCGCGAGCGCACGCCCAACGACTACCTGATGCAAAGCTGCCCGCTCACGGATATCGAGCATAGCGTGGAAGCCGTGTTGCCGGGACCGGCGGAGCAGGCGCTGTTGGGCATTGCCGCCGCCGAGCCCTGCCTGTTGGTCCTGCGCCGCACCTGGTCGCACAAGAAGCTGGTCAGTTTCGCCCGGCTGACGCATCCCGGTCTGCGTTACAAGCTGCGTTCGCAAACGCGGGTGAAAAAGTAAATCGGTATATACAATTAATGCATTTGGGAAAAGGCTGCCAGCGGGCAGCCTTTTTTATTGCCTTGCAACATCAAGTATTTGTAGCGGATTTTACAAATCAGCGGCTTGACAGTGCTAAACCATGCGCGTATTTGTATATACAAATCACTGCGCGAGAAACCGATGCCACCGATTCATCCGCACCGCCCCAGCCTGTGGCTGAACGCCCGGCTGGCCACCATGGACCCGGCCCGCGCCGCGCCGTACGGCAGCCTGGAAGGCCACGCGCTGTTGTTGCGCGACGGCCACATCGCGGCGGTGTTGCCGCAGGCGGAGGTCGATCCGGCCGCGTTTGACGGCGAGGTGTTCGATCTGCAGGGCCGCTGGGTCACGCCCGGCCTGATCGACTGCCACACCCACCTGGTGTATGGCGGCAGCCGCGCGGCGGAGTGGGAAAAGCGGCTGGCCGGCGTGCCTTACCAGCAGATCGCCGCCGAGGGCGGCGGCATCGTCTCCACCGTGCGCGCCACCCGCTGGCTGGACG
>NZ_JAELTR010000078.1:0-13574 GCF_016428945.1 Chromobacterium sp. ASV23 | reverse complement strand
TGGCGGAGTCTCGTGGGCTCGGAGATGTGTATAAGAGACAGTGGCGGTGGTGGTGTAGGTGGGGGCGGCGGTGGTCGGCACAATGAAGTCGAAGCAATGATGTCAGAAGCGTAGATTTCTTAATAGTGGCTTTGCAAGCCGTTGGCATGCAAAGCCATTGCAGGGTGGCATAAAATGTGGATACAGATGGTGGTTTCAATTTTATTTTTAATTGCTGTTGCATATGGCGTATATATTGAGATGGTGCGCAGAGATGGAATCGCACGAGGCATGGCTGTTGATTGGCTACAAAATAACCATCCTGGCTGTATTGTAAAGTCTATAACGTCAAACAAGATGGTTTGGCCCGTTAGAGTTGTTATGCAAGTGCATACGCCGAAAAATGAGAACTTTGAAATTAAGGTTCGAGTAGGTGATTTTTTTGGTGGTATTTTTGGTGATAGAATTGAAGTTGTGTATATCAGGAAAATAAAGCCAAAAAATTGAGTGGATGATTGTGTTTCTGCTTATGCATTAATTCGTGATTGAATGATCAATTTAGCCGCCTTGATCGGCTTTTTTTGAGATAAGCCATGACTGTAACAACCGAAAAAATCGCCGTCATGCTGGGCTATGTGTAGATGTGCGAGCCCAGCTTCTTGGACTTACGCCATGATGCCCCCCATTGCGCAAGCCCTGATGGAATAAGACTAACGCCTCGCAATATCCGTAAAATAAAACTTGTCCAGACGATGCCGCGACTCGGTGTATTCGAATAGCCGTCCGTCGTAGAGGTGGGTCAGGTTTTTGACCACGATCACGTGGTCCATGCCGTTCAGGTCCAGGTAGCGGCGGTCGTCGTCGCTGCAAGGCTGGGCCTCGATGATGCGCTGGGCATAGCTGATGGTCAGCCCCAGCTCCTGCTCGATGTAGCGGTAGATGGAGCCGGCGGCGATGTCTTCGGTCAGGCCGGGGATCAGCTCGGCGACGAAGTGATTGACGTCCAGGATCACGTTTTCGCCGTCGATATTGCGCACCCGCTTGATCCTGACCATCTCCTCGCCTTGCGGCAAGCCGGTGGCCTGAGCCAGCGCGGCGTCCACCGGCGCGCGCGCCAGTTCCGCCACGCGCGAGGCCACCTGGCGGCCCATGCGCTCATTCATTTCCTGAAAGCTGACGATGCCGCTGAGGTGGAATTCGATATTGCCCGGCTTGAGCACGAACATGCCCTTGCCGTGGATTTTCTGCACGTAGCCGCGCTCCTGCAGCATGTCCACCGCCTTGCGCACGGTGCCGCGGCTGGCCTCGTAGTGGTGCATCAGTTCGGATTCGGATGGGATCTTGTCGCCCTGGGCGTATCGCTGGTTATCGATATCGGCGGCGATATCGGCATAAATCTGGTGATATTTGTTCACGTTCTTGTCTTTGAATCGCGCGGCCCCTCGCGCCAAGCGCCCACCTTAGCAAGATGGCCGCGCCGCGGCAAACCGCCTTAGACCTGCTAACAAAACCCCTGATCCTGCGTTGCGCCTCCTTGCCGTACTCAAGTACTGTCTGCGTCGGCGCGCCTTGGCTCAGGTTCTCTAACGAGGTTTTGTGAGCGGCTCTTAGTCCCAATAGCCGGGCGCCGCATAAGCCGCCCGCAGATGATCGATGAAATGGCGCACGCGCGCCGGCAAAAAGCGCCGCTGCGGCAGCACGGCGTAGACCGGGTAATCCGGCGAGGCGTAATCATCCAGCACCGTCACCAGCCGCCCCTTGGACAAGTCATCCTTGACCTCCCACAGAGACCGCCAGGCCAGGCCCAGACCATGCAAGGCCCAGTCATGCAATACCGCGCCGTCATTGCACTCCAGCGCGCCGCTGACTTTCAGATTCACCGGTTTGCCATCACGCACAAAGCTCCAGCCTCGGCTCTGGCTTTCGCCCAACGACAAACATTGATGATGCTGCAAATCCTCCAGCGCGCGCGGCGTGCCGTGAGCGGCCAGATACGCCGGCGCGGCCACCACCACGCGGCGGTTCTCCGCCAGGCGGATGGCCACCAGGCTGGAATCGGCCAGGTCGGAGATGCGGATGGCGCAGTCGATGCGATCGCGCTGCAAGTCCACCAATCTATCGGACAGGTCCAAAGTGACCTTCACTTCCGGATGCAGGCGCTGAAACGCCGCAACGTGCGGCGCTACGTGGCGGCGGCCGAAACCGGCCGGGGCGGACAAGCGCAGATGGCCGCGCGCCTTGCCGCTGCCGGACGCCACCGCCGCCTCGGCCTCTGTCAGATCGGCCAGGATGCGCTGGCAATCTTCATAGAAAGCCTCGCCCTCCTGCGTCGGCGCCACGCTGCGCGTGGTGCGCACCAAGAGGCGCACGCCCAGCCGCTCCTCCAGCGCGTCCAGCCGCCGTCCCACCATGGCAGGCACCACGCCCAGCTGCCGCGCCGCCGCCGACTGGCTGCCCAGGCCCACCACGGCGACAAAGGTTTCCAGCTGCTTCAGCTCGCTCATTGGCTACCTAAAAGTAAAAAATGTTATGCAAATCACGCCATTTCTTTTTACTCGCGTGCCGAATAGACTGTCAATCATTGCATTGCAGCAATTCTCTTACCCTTACCGCTATCCAAGGAGCGCGCGCATGGCAGCCAATCTTCCGCAGGGCGTGGAAATCCTCGCCGATGTCACCCCGGCTTACGCCGAAATCCTCACCCCCGAGGCTTTGGCTTTCGTCGCCAAGCTGCACCGCCGCTTCGAGGCCACGCGCCGCGAGCGCATGGCAGCCCGCGTGGCGCGCCAGGCGGAGCTGGACTCCGGCAAGCTGCCGGACTTCCTGCCCCAAACCGCCGCCGTGCGCGCCGGCGACTGGAAAATCGCCCCGCTGCCGGCGGACCTGTTGGACCGCCGCGTGGAAATCACCGGCCCGGTGGAGCGCAAGATGATGATCAACGCGCTGAATTCCGGCGCCAAGAGCTTCATGGCGGACTTCGAGGACTCCAACTGCCCGAGCTGGGACAACCAGATCAACGGCCAGATCAACGTACGCGACGCCTACCGCAAGACCATTTCCTACACCAGTCCGGAAGGCAAGCAGTACCAGCTCAACGACAGCTTCGCCACCCTGCTGCTGCGTCCGCGCGGCTGGCACCTGATGGAAAAGCACGTCAAGGTGGACGGCGAGAGCGTGTCCGGCAGCCTGTTCGACTTCGGCCTGTCCTTCTTCCACAACATCCATTACCTGCGCGAACACGGCAGCGCCACCTATTACTATTTGCCCAAGATGGAAAGCCATCTGGAAGCGCGGCTGTGGAACGATGTGTTCGTGTTCGCCCAGAACGAGCTGAACGTCCCGCAAGGCACGATCAAGGCCACGGTGCTGATCGAGACCATCCTCGCCGCCTTCGAGATGGATGAAATCCTGTACGAACTGCGCGAGCACTCCGCCGGCCTGAATGCCGGCCGCTGGGACTACATCTTCAGCTGCATCAAGAAGTTCAAGCAGAACCGCGACTTCTGCCTGGCCAACCGCGCCCAGATCACCATGACTGTGCCCTTCATGCGCGCCTACGCCCTGTTGCTGCTGAAGACCTGCCACCACCGCCAGGCCCCGGCCATAGGCGGCATGGCGGCGCTGATTCCGATCAAGAACGACGCAGCGGCCAATGAAAAGGCGCTGGCCGGCGTCAAAGCCGACAAGGACCGCGATGCCACCGACGGCTACGACGGCGGCTGGGTGGCCCACCCGGGCCTGGTGTCGATTGCTGACGCCGCTTTCAGCGCCGTGCTGGGCGACGCACCCAACCAGATATCGAAGCAGCGCCCGGACGTACAGGTCAGCGCTGCCGATCTCTTGAACTTCCAGCCGGAAGCGCCGATCACCGAGGCCGGCCTGGCCATGAACATCAACGTCGGCATTCAGTATCTGGGCGCCTGGATCTCCGGCAACGGCTGCGTGCCCATCCACAACCTGATGGAAGACGCCGCCACCGCCGAGATTTCGCGCTCGCAGATCTGGCAATGGATACGCTCGCCCAAGGGCGTGCTGGACGACGGCCGCAAGGTCACAGTCGAGCTGTTCCGCGCGCTGCAGGCCCAGGAAGTGGCCAAGCTGAAGTCCGAATACGGCAACCGCTGGACGCAACAGTATGACGACGCGGCCAAGATGTTCGACCTGCTGACCACCTCGGACGACTTCGTCGAATTCCTGACGCTGCCGGGCTACGAATACATCGCCTGACCGCCAGCCATGGCTTGCCAAACGGCCCAAATGCGGCCGTTTGGCATTTTTCATCGACAATGAAAATGCCACACAGCATGGAACCGGCGCTTGCCAAGCAGATCGAAGCGGAGTCTACTTTCCGCCATCCATCCGCTCAGGAGCCGAAATGAAAAAATCCCGCATCAAACCCATGCTGATGTGCTGCCTGTTGGCTGGCGCGGCGCCGTTCGCCGCCGCTGACGGCATCCAGCTCAATCTATCCGCCAATGCGCAGCGCGAAGTCCCTAACGACGAGATCTCCGCCACGCTGTATGTGCAACAAAGCAACAGTCAAGCGGCAGTTCTGGCGGACAGGTTGAACAAGATCACCGCCAGCGGCCTGGCACAGGGCAAAACATACAAGGAAGTCCAGCTTTCCAGCGGCAGCTACAACACCTGGCCCAGCTATGACAAGAACGGCAAGATCAACGGCTGGCAAGGCCGTTCGGAAATCCAGCTGAAGAGCCGCAACTTCAGCCAGGCGGCAGAACTGATCGCCAAGCTGCAGCAAACCATGCTGTTGCAGGGCGTGCAATTCGGCGTATCCGATCTGGCGCGGCGCGAGGCCGAGCAAGGCATGATTCCGGAGGCCATCGCCAGCCTGAAGAGCCAGGCCGAGATCGCCGCCAAGGCCCTGGGCAAGAGCGTGGTCAACATTCAGCAGCTGGACATCGGCCAGCAAAACCACGGCTTCAGGCCCCCGGTCATGATGATGAAGGCGGCGATGGCCGGCGCCGAAGCCAATGTCGCCCAGCCAGACCTGCAACCGGGCCAAAGCCAGCTGCAACTGCAAGTCAGCGGCAAGGTCGAACTCAAGTAAGGCTTTCAGCCCCGGCCGGCTTGCGCTAAAGTTAGGTGCTGGCCGCCCCGGGGGCCGGCAACCTCCCTGTCATCTCTCCATCGCCGAAAATGAAACTGATCGCCTCTTTGACCAGCCCCTATGCCCGCAAGGTGCGCATCGTGCTGGCTGAAAAGAAAATCGACTGCCCGCTCGAGGAAGATGTGCCCTGGAGCGACAACACCCGCGTGCCGGAGTACAACCCGCTGGGCAAGGTGCCCGTGCTGGAACTGGACGACGGCTCCACGCTGTATGACTCGCGGGTGATAGTCGAATATCTGGAAAACAGCTCGCCCGTGTCGCGCCTGCTGCCGCAGGACAACCGTCAGATCATCAATACCCGGCGCTGGGAGGCGCTGGCGGACGGCATCATCGACGCCATGGTGACCATCGTGCTGGAACATCGCCGCCCGCCTGAAAAGCAGATGGAGGAAGTGGTGGAGCGCCAGCGCGGCAAGATTCTGCGCGGCCTGGCCGCGCTGTCGGAAGACTTGGGCGAGAAGCCATGGTGCACCAGCCACGGCTACAGCCTGGCCGATATCGCCGTTGGCTGCTGCCTGGCTTATCTGGACTTCCGCGCGCCGGAAATCCAATGGCGCGCCGCCTATCCGAACCTGGACGGGCTGCTGCAGCGTTTGAACCAACGCCAGTCCTTCATCGACACCGAGCCGCCCGCAGCCTGATTTTTAACGGCTTCCGGCAAAGCGCCACCGGTAAGAACCGGTGGCGTTTTCATTTGCCGTATTCAGATCAAGCCGGCGGCGATATTGATCATCAACGCCAGCACGGTGGCATTGAAGAAGAAAGCCAGCACGCAATGCACGGTCCCGGTGCGGCGCTGACAAGAACTGGTGAAGCTGACGTCCGCGGTCTGGCCCGAGGTGCCGATGATGAAGGCAAAATACAGAAAATCGCTGTAGTCCGGCTGATCCGTGCCCGGAAACTCCAAGCCGCCGGACCCGCCGCGCGCCTCCTCGGCATAAAAGGCCCGCGCATAGTGCAAGGCGAACATCACATGGGTAAACGCCCAGGACGACAACAGCGTCAGCACCGCCAAACCGATATGGGTTGCGCGCTGCCAGCCGTGCATGTCCTTCACCACCGCCAACTCCATCACGATAGCGCTCAGGCTGGCCGCCGCTGCCAGGCACACCAGCAACAGCACCAGCCACTGCCCTTCATCCTCTAATCTGGCCCAATGCCTCACCGACTGGCGGCGCGGCCCGAACATCATGCCGCCGGCCAAGGCCAGATACAGCCAGGCGCCGGCGTTCCAGCCGACGATGTAGCGAGTGACATCATGCATCTCGACGACATAAGGCAGGATCAGGATGACCAACATGCCGAACAACGCCGACCAGCTCAAGCGGGGTCGGGCCAGCACAAGGCGGACAAATAGGGAACGACGGGCGATGGCGAACAGGGTCATGGGCTACTCTTGCTCCTTGATTGAGGTGGATGGAAGCGCCAGCGATGGACTCAAAAATCCCAATTGACATGTGCAATTTATAACAAATATTTATTTTTGTTTTTCCAAAAAACCGGGCACAATCCGCAAATCGACAAAACAGGACAACAGCATGAGCTCGGCATCTTACTCGCCCCAGCAGCCTGCGATGCTGAATGATGACGCCTTACTCGAGTCGGTTTGCCAAAGGCTGGCATGCCAAGATTTCTGCCTGCTTCCCGCGGATAGGACGCGTCAGCTGCTATTACAGGGCAATGCGTCGGCGCTGGATGACTGGGAAGCGTTCCATGATAGCTGGAACCACTTGCAGTTGGACAAATTCATGGCGGATGGCGGCCGCTACCGCAAACGGCTGCATGCCACGCTCAGCGCCCAGCCTGGCGCGCGCCACGCCCGCGCCGAGCCGCATCAGCCGCATTACCAGAGCCGCTTCTACAATCCGCTGAACGGCGGCGTGCCGCGCCACTACGAGCCGATACGCAACGAGATCCTGCTCGGCCACACCATGCAATCCGTGCTAAAGCTCGCTTGCAGCGTGTTCGGCAAGCTCTCGCCATACACGCCGTGGCACATCGAGGCGCACCAGTACCGGATCGAGGCGCGCAACCGCCTGTCTGGCAAACCCACCCCGGAAGGCATACATCGCGACGGCATGCAGTTTCTGTTGATCATGATGGTGGGCCGGCACAATCTGGTGAACGGCGCCACCGAACTGTACAACTTGGAACATGAGCCGCTGGCCGAGTTCACGCTGACCGACCCGCTGGACCTGGTTCTCATCAACGACGAACGGGTGCTGCACGGGGTGACGCCGGTCGCGCAACTGGACCCCTCCCGCGATGGCATCCGCGATGTGCTGTTGCTGAGTTTTAGGCGGCGCTGACGCTGCCCTGCGCGCCGGATATCCAGACCGCGCAAACCGGCGTAAAGTGGCAATATCGCCCGCATGAGGAGGCCGCCATGCAAGATCATCCCGTCGCCCAGCTGATCGCCGCCGCCGACGCCGCGATCAACGCGCAAGACTTTGACCGGCTCATGGATTTCTACGCCGACGACGCCGTTCTGGTGATCCGCCCTGGACTCAACGCCTGCGGCAAAGAGCAGATCCGGCAAGCCTTTATTACCATCGCCGCCCATTTCAACCACAGCCTGCAAGTCAGCCAGGACGCCGTGCATATTCTGCACAGCGGCGCCAGCGCGCTGGCCTTGGCCAAAACCCGGTTGAAGGCGGATGAGCTGGACGAAATCACTCGCGACGCCACCTATGTCTTCGCTCAGGACACTGACGGCGCCTGGCGCTGCGCCATAGACAACTCCTACGGCCACCAATTGCTGGAGCCGCAGCAGTAAGCCAAAACTGACATGCGAATAGACAATGGCGGCGCAATGCGCGCCGCCATCGTAAAAGGCATGATGGTCCACCACCCGCCTGGCTGGGGTCAGATCAGGCCCTCATTGATTCCCAAAGCCTCCAGCAGCTGCTCCGGCGTGTCTGCCTTGGCGAAAGCCTGGCGCAGTTTGTTAAAGGCCTGGGCGGCATGATCGGGATGCTTGGCGAACGGCACTAGGCCGTCATAGCTCCATCCCGCCGCCGCCAGCGCTTGCTTGCGGAAATTCATGCCGTCGTTGCCGCCGCCTCCCATGGCCACCAGGGCCTGCTCCATCAGGACATGCGGCTGCGGCGTCCTGCTGAGGGTGACAAAATGTTTGCTGTGGACTTCGTCGAAGTGCATGGTTGCGTCCCCGTCGCTGCATGATCGTTTTATAGTTTTAGTTCTAACTGTTCTCATGTGCAGCAAAAAAGCCGAAACCAATGGTTTCGGCCTATACGACGCGGGCAAGCGATGAGGCAATCAGGACGTATGCGACTTCAACAAGACGTACAACTCGTCCTTCAGCTTCAGCTTTTCTTTCTTCAGCACTTCAATTTCCTGCTGAGTAGCGGAAACAATCCGTTCTTCCATGTTCTTGATCTGCTGATCCAACTGGTTGTGCAGGTCGAACAGCTTGGCGAAACGGGCATCTTCTGTCTTCAGGCGGGAAATCAGATCGCGGTATTCGGGAAACATCAGCAGCCTCCTGGGTGGGGTGGCGGCGCTGGCCGCGCCGGCTCATGACCCCATGCTAAAGGCAAATCCTTGCTGGCCGCTTGACCTGCCTCAGCTAAAGCGCCTCATTTCTGCGCGGCGGGCGCCGGAATATTCAGCAGCATGCCGCCGCCCTCCCCGCTGACCACGCCAGGCATCTGGCCATTCCATTTATCGATGTAGGCGCGCTGCAGCTTCAGCCTCTCCCAGGCCAGCAGCCTGTCGTCCAGCGACGAGGCCAGCGCGCGGTTGGCCGCTGCCTCGCCCTCGGCGATCGCCACCTTTTTCCTTGCCTCGGCCTGGGCCGCGCGCACTTCGTTTTCGGTGCGGATGGAGTCCTGGATCGCCTTGGTCTTGGCATTGACCGCGTTGGCCAGTTCCGGCGGCGGCCGGAGCGCCCCCACCAGGCCGAATTGCTGGATGGTCACGCCTATCGGCTGCGTGCGCCGGTTCAACTCCGCCGCCACGCGGTTCAGAAACTCTTCCTTCTTGACGCCGTTGATATCGTCAAAACTGTATTCGGAACCGATGGCCACCACGATATTGCGGGCGGTGTCTCGCAGATAGCCATGCGTCCAGTTGGAGATGTCGTCGGCGCGGAAACGGGTATAGAACTCCGGCACCTTGTCGGCGCGCAGCAGGTAGGACACCGCCACGTCTATCGCCACCGGCACCGAGTCCTTGGTATTGAAACTCAACTCCTCGTTAGCCGGACTGCCCTCGGTAGCCGACCGGGTCCATACCTCGCGCTGCACGAAGGTGGGGTACACCACCACCACGCTCTGGATGGGGTTGTAAAACACAAAGCCGGTGACCACGTTTTCCTTGCTGATGCCGCGGTCTACCAAACGGTTGATCTTGATGCCGGTATAGCCGGGATTGATCACGGTCCAGCTCAATATGGTCTTGTCCAATATATTGAACAATACGATCAAGCCCAGTGCGGCCACGCCAAGTTTCCACATCCATCCCTTCAACGCTTGCATGCCATCATCCCGATAAATGGGCAACGGTGCCGCCGGCGCCATCCGCCAGCCATCTGCCCATCACAGCATATGTCTTGCAAACAATTCAATGCAATATGGATAAACCGGGTTTGCGATGGTTGCCGCCCGAACGCATCTGTAATGGGCTAAATTGGCAACAGATGTCATCCAAGCGGCATCGACTGCGTTAACCCGCTTAACAAGAAGGTCAAAACACCAGGATGCCCCTCCATGCCCAGCCAGTCCCCTCCCAGAGAAACCCACGCCGCGGATTCGACATTCGGCGCCATTCGCCAGCGCCTGGACTACACGCTGGCGTTGCTAGGCATGCGCGGCAAGGGGCTGGCGCTGTTATCCGGGATGGCCGCCATCGTCTGGCTGGCTTCGGGCATCTATCGCGTGCAGCCCGACGAGCAAGGCGTGGTGCAGCGCTTCGGCCGCTGGACCGACACCACCTCGGCCGGCCTGCACTACCACCTGCCCTGGCCGATCGAAACCGTGCAGTTGCCAAAGGCCACCCAGATCAAGCAACTGAAGCTGGCCAATTTGTACGAAGGCTCGCCGCCGGACGCGGCCGACCCGCGCGAGAAACAGATGCTGACCGGCGACGAAAACATCGTCGAGGCCGATTGCGCGGTATTCTGGCGCATCAAGGACGCCGGCCAGTTCCTGTTCCGCACCAACAAGCCGGAAGAGGCGCTGCGCATCACCGCCGAAGGCGCCTTGCGCGAGGTGCTCTCGCACACTCCCATCCAGGCGGCGATGTCCAACCGCCGCCAGCAGGTGGCCGAGGAAACCCGCGGCCTGATCCAGCAAAGGCTGGATGCCCAGCAAGCCGGCATCCTGATCACCCAGGTGCAGCTGCAGCGGGTGGATCCGCCGGCGGCGGTGATCGACGCCTTCAACGATGTGCAGCGCGCCCGCGCCGACCAGGAGCGCGCCCGCAACGAGGCCCAGGCCTACAGCAACGACATCCTGCCCAAGGCGCGCGGCGAGGCGGAACGCATCCGCCAGGAGGCCGAGGCCTATCGCAGCCAGGTGGTCAATCTGGCGCAGGGCGAGGCCAAACGCTTTGATTCGGTGTACCAGACCTACGCCCAGGCCAAGGATGTGACCGCCTGGCGCCTATATCTGGAAAGCATGGACGAGATGCTCAAAAAGGCCAGCAAGGTGGTGATAGACGGCACCGGCAAGAACGGCGCCGGCGTGCTGCCGCTATTGCAGCTGCAGGACAAAGCCAAGGCCGGCAAGGAGAACCGCTGATGGACAAGCAATGGCGCGGGGTAGGCTGGGTGGCGGGCATCGCCGCCGTATGGCTGGCCTTGTCGGCGCAATACACGTTGAACGAGGGGCAGAAGGCGCTGGTGGTGCGGTTGGGCGCGCCGGTCAACGTGGACGGCGAGCCGGGACTGAAATTCAAGCTGCCGCTGATTGATAGCGTGCAGTATTACGATACCCGCCTGCAAATACTGGCGCCGCCGCCGGAGCAGATCATTCTGGGCGACGAGAAGCGGCTGGAAGTGGAAACCTATACCCGCTATCGCATCGCCGACACCCTGCGCTTCTACCAGGCGCTGCGCACCGAGGAGCAGGCGCGCGCGCAGCTGACGCAACTGGTCAGCACCTCGCTGCGGCGCGAGCTGGGCAAGGCGCCGCTGACCGACCTGCTGTCGCCGCGCCGCCGCAGCATTGTCGAACGCATCCAGCAGGAAGTGGTGGAACGCGCCCGGCCGATGGGCCTGGAAGTGACGGAAGTGCAACTGCACCGCGCCGACCTGCCCCTGGAAACCAGCCAGGCCATCTACGACCGCATGAAATCCGCCCGCCAACAGGAGGCGAAGGAATTGCGCGCCCAGGGCGCGGAATGGGCGCAGCAAATCCAGGCCAAGGCCGACCGCGACCGCACCGTGATCCTGTCCGAGGCGCAGCGCCAAAGCGCCATCACCCACGGCGAGGCCGACGCCGAGGCCGGCCGCATCCTGGCCCAGGCCTTCAGCCGCGATCCCAAGTTCTACAAGTTCTACCGCTCGCTGCAGACCTATCGCCAGTCGCTGGCGGACTCCGCGCCGGTGCTGGTGCTGTCGCCGGATTCGGCGCTGCTGCATGACCTGAAAAACGGCCCCGTGGGCGCCAAACCATGAGCGAAGCCAGCATGGCGCTGCCACCCAGCACACTACGCCGCTTGCGCCACCTGCTGGCGGCCGTCGGCCCCGGCCTGGTGGTGATGCTGGCCGACACCGAAACCGGCAGCGTGATCGCCGCCGCGCAGAGCGGCGCGCACTGGGGCTACCGCATGCTGCCGCTGCTCCTGCTGCTGATCCCCGTGCTGTACATGGCGCAGGAGCTGACGATACGGTTGGCGCTGGGCACCGGCAAGAGCTATGGCGAACTGGTGCGCCGGCGCTGGGGACGCCGCGCCGAACGGGCTTCCGCGGCCCTGCTGCTGACCAGTTGTCTGGGGGCGCTGGCCACCCAATTGAGCGGCCTGGCCGGCATAGCCCAGATCTTCGGCATTCCGGTCTGGCACAGCATAGGGCTCTTGTGCGCGCTGATTTTCATCATGGTGTGCACCGGCAGCTACCGCTCGGTGGAGCGCATCGCCATCGGCCTGGGCGTGTTCGAGCTGGCCTTCCTGGCCGAAGCGTGGCTGGCCCACCCCGCGCCCGGACAAATGCTGGCGCAGCTCAGCCAGCTGCCGCTGGCCAACCATGACTACCTGCTGCTCGCCGCCGCCAATATCGGCACCTGCATCATGCCGTGGACGCTGTGCTACCAACAGTCGGCCATGCTGGACAAGGGCCTGACGCTGGATGACCTGAAACCGGCGCGGCTGGATACGCTGCTCGGCGCCATTCTGTGCCAGGTCATCACCGCCGGCATCCTGATCGCCGCCGCGGTGGCCTTCGGCAACGGCGCCGGCGGCGAAACCCTGGACACCATCCCGCAGATCGCCGGCGGCTTCACCCGCCTGCTCGGCCCCACTGGCGGCAAGCTGCTGTTCGCGCTGGCCCTGTCCGGCGGCGCGCTGGTCGCCACCATCGTGGTTTGCCTCACCAGCGCCTGGACGCTGGGCGAGCTGGCCGGCAAACGCGAATCGCTGGAAAAGCACCCGCTGGAGGCGCCTTGGTTCTACGGCAGTTTCGCCGCCATGCTGATCGTCACCGGCGCGCTGGTGTCGTCCGGCGTGAATCTGGTCAAGCTGTCCATCGCCACCTCGGTGGCCAACGCGCTGCTGTTGCCGGTCATGCTGGCAGGCCTCTACTGGCTGGCCTGCCGCGAGCTGCCGCCGGCGCTGCAGCTGAGCCGGCGCTACCGGCTGGCGCTGGCGCCGCTCTTGCTGCTGGTGGCCGGCTTCAGCCTGTACGCCGGCATCGTCGGCAGCCTGGGCTAAAGGATAAAAATGGAACCCGACAGCCTCGCCCATGCCTTTGGCCTGACCTTTCAGGTGTCCTTCCTCGACCTGATTCTCAGCGGCGACAACGCGCTGGTGATCGCGTTGGCCTGCCGCTCGCTGCCGCCGGCGCTGCGCCGCCGCGCCGTCATGTGGGGCACCGGCTTCGCCATCGCGCTGCGGCTTGTCTTGGCCGCCCTGACCGGCGTGCTGCTGATGGTTCCGATGCTGAAGCTGATCGGCGCCGTCATCCTGCTGGTCATCGCCATGCAGCTGCTGCTGGGCGAAACCGACGGCGACGATGGATCGCAACTGGCGGAACAGGCCGGGCACAGCCAGCAATTGTGGAATGCGGTGATGCTGGTGGTGGGCGCCGATCTGGCGTTGAGCCTGGACAATGTGGTGGCGCTGGCCGCCGCCGCGCAGGGCAGCGTGCGGTTTCTGCTATTCGGCCTGATGCTCAGCGTGCCCCTGCTGATGTACGGCAGCCTGTTGCTGGCGCGGCTGATGGACGACTACCCGCTGCTGATCCCCGCCGGCGCGGCGGTGCTGGGCTGGCTGGCCGGCAGCTTGGCGG
>NZ_JAELTR010000077.1:0-14079 GCF_016428945.1 Chromobacterium sp. ASV23 | reverse complement strand
GTGCCGACACTTTACTCCGCTTCAATGAACATCTGAAGGCGTTTAGGCGTTTTATATAAGCCACTCAGCTGCGGCGATGATGGGCGATCAGCCGCGCCAGCGCGCGCTTGACCTCGGGGTTGCCGATGCAGTCCGCCGCCTGTTCCATGCCGTCCAGCGCGTTTTCGCTGATGGCCAGCCACTTCGCCCGCTTGGGTTGGGCCTGTTGCAGCGTCACCTTCACTTTGACCTTGGACGCCGGGTAGCCGCGCTCCGCCAGTTGCGGCAGCAGGCCGGGCGCCATCATGCGCAGCCGGGCGGCGACGATGCCGTTGTCGGCATGCAGCACCAGTTCGTCGTCGCGGATACGCACGGCGCGGCAGGCTTCGGCCAGCGCCGGCGGAATCAGCTTCTTGAAGGCGCGGTCCAGCGCCATCAGCTCCTGCGCGGCGGCGGTCAGCCGCGACAGATGGCTGTCCTGGCGGGTGATGTCTTTGAGCGGTCGTCCGGACATGAGGTGAGCGGGGAGGGCGGTTGATGCCGTATTGTAGCATCGCGCGGGCTGTCGGCTTGCGCTCAAACGAAACGGGCGCCGTTGAGGCGCCCGTCGTTCGGCTGGCCGTAAGGCTTACTGGCCGCCTTCCACGTCTTCCAGGCTGAAGGTTTCGGTGTGGTCGTTGTAGGAGAAGATTTCCGCGTAGCGGCCCCAGCTGATCACGGTGTCCAGCGTTTCTTCGGCCGATTCGTCCGACAGCGAATCCTCCAGCTCCTGGGCGAAGCGCAGGCGCGGCGCGCGCTGGCCCGGCCGTTCCTGCAGCACCTTGCGGATGTGGGCGGCCATCGGCACATTGCGCAGCAGGTGCTCGGCGAACAGCACCTTGCGTTCCTGGGTGCCGTAGTCGGCGAACAGCTTGCCGGCGGTGGTCAGCAGGATGTCGCCGTCTTTCAGCTCGACGAAGCCCAGGTGCTCCAGGATTTCCGCCACCGGGAACAGATCGTCCACTTCCAGGCGCAGCTTTTCCGCGATCTCCGGCATGTCGGCCTTGCCGAAGTACGGTTCCTGCGCCACTTCCTCGATCAGGCCGGCCATCAGGTTGGTCGACACCTCGGTCAGATGGCTGCCGATTTCCAGCGGCAGCTTGTGCATGGTGTGCGCGCTGCGGCGCGCGGTCATCAGCGCGTAGATGTCGTCCACCATCTTGCGGAAGGCCGGGTCCAGCCGGTTGCGGCGGTGCGGGAACGGCACCTTGATCTCGGCCACCACGCGGCCGGGATTGGACGACAGCACCAGGATGCGGTCGCACATGAACACCGCTTCCTCGATATTGTGGGTGACGATCAGCACCGACTTGATCGGCAGCTGGCCTTCGCTCCACAAGTCCAGCATGTCGGTGCGCAGCGTTTCCGCCGTCAGCACGTCCAGCGCGGAGAACGGTTCGTCCATCAGCAGCAGGGTCGGGTTCACCACCAGGGCGCGGGCAAAGCCGACGCGCTGGCGCATGCCGCCGGACAGCTCGCGCGGGTAGGCGTTTTCAAAGCCGTCCAGGCCGATCAGGTCGATGGCGGCCAGCGCGCGCCTGCGGCGCTCCTTCGGCTCCACGCCCAGCGCCTCCAGGCCGGCTTCCACGTTTTGCAGCACGGTCAGCCACGGGAACAGCGCGAAGGTCTGAAACACCATGGATACGCCTTCGGCCGGACCCTTCAACGGTTTACCGTGGTAATTCACGTCGCCGCTGCTTTGCTGGATCAGGCCGGCGATGATGCGCAGCAGCGTCGATTTGCCGGAGCCGGAGCGGCCCAGCAAGCCGACGATCTCGCCTTCGCGCAGCGTCAGGTTGACGTCGTCCAATACCTGGATTTCATCGGCGCCCTTGGCGAAACCGCGGCAGACGTTCTTCAGCGAGAAGATTTCTTGTCCCAGGGTGGTGGTTTCGTGAGTCATGCTTGCCCCCTTAGTTGAGACGGAGTTTGTTTTCGGCAATGGCGTACATCGGGCGCCACAGCAAACGGTTGAACAGGACGACGAACAGCGACATCACGACGATGCCGAGCAGGATCTTCGGGTAGTCGCCGGCGGCGGTGGTTTGCGCGATGTAGGCGCCCAGGCCGTGGGCCACCACCTTGTCGTCGCCCCAGGATACGAATTCGGACACGATGCTGGCGTTCCAGGCGCCGCCGGACGCGGTGATCGCGCCGGTGACGTAGTATGGGAAAATGCCGGGCAGCATGACTTGGCGCCACCATTGCCAGCCGCGGATGCGGAAGTTCACGGCCGCTTCTTTGAAATCATTGGGAAAGGCCGTGGCGCCGGCGATCACATTGAACAGGATGTACCACTGGGTGCCCAGCACGATCAGCGGCGACAGCCAGATGTCCGGGTTCAGCTTGAAGTGGACGATGAATACCACGAACACCGGGAACAGCAGGTTGGCCGGGAAGGCGGCCAGGAACTGCGCCAAGGGCTGGACTTTTTCCGCCAGGGCCGGACGCAGGCCGATCAGCACGCCCAGCGGCACCCAGATCACCGAGGCCAGCACGATCAGCAGCGTCACGCGCAGCAGGGTGATCAGGCCCAGGCCGAACACCCGCAGCACTTCGGAGAAACCGACCTCCTTGGCGATGAAATGCACCAGCAGATTGGCGCTGTAGAGGGCGAGCACGGCGACCAGCGCCCACCACAGCATATCGATGCCGCGCGACACCGGCGTATGGTCTTCCGAATGGATGCCCTTGGGCAGGCTGAAATTCAGGCGCAAGTGGGCGATGCGGCGGATCAGCTTGCCGAAGGGCTTGAGCAGCTGCTGGATGGAGCGCGTGCGCTGGATCAGGTTCAGCACCCAGGATTCCGGCGCCGTCTGGCTGGCGGTGTCCTCCAGGCGGAACTTGTCGGCCCAGGCCACCAGCGGACGGAACAGGAACTGGTCATAGATCAGGATCACGATGGACATGGTCAGGATCACCCAGCCCACGGCCGCCAGGTCCTTGTTCTGGATCGCCAGCGCCAGATACGAGCCGACGCCCGGCAGGGTGACGGTCTTGTCGCCGACGGTGATGGCCTCGGACGCGACCACGAAGAACCAGCCGCCGGACATGCTCATCATCATGTTCCAGATCATGCCCGGCATGGCGTACGGCACTTCCAGCTTCCAGAACTTCTGCCAGCCGCTGAGCCGGAGGTTGACGGACACTTCCTGCAGATCGCGCGGCACGGTGCGCAGCGACTGGTAGAAGCTGAAAGTCATGTTCCAGGCCTGGCTGGTGAAAATGGCGAAGATGGCCGCGCATTCCGCGCCCAGCACGCGGCCGGGGAACAGGGCGATGAAAAAGGTCACCGTGAACGAGATGTAGCCCAGCACCGGCACCGATTGCAGGATGTCCAGAATCGGCACCAGCAGCAGGCCGGCGCGGCGGCTCTTGGCCGCCAGCGTGCCATAGATCAGGGTGAAGACCAGCGCCGCGACCATCGCCGCCAGCATGCGCAAGGTGGTGCGCAGCGCGTACTCCGGCAGATGGCCGGGGTCCAGCGTGATGGGAATGGTTTGCAGCGCGGTGATCGGCGCCCAGGTGGCGCGAATGCCGGTAGTGGCCAGCAATAAAAAGCCGAGGATCAGCGGAAACGCGATCAAATCCCAGCGGTTGGGTATCAGCCGCCGGGCGGTGGCGGGCATGAAGTGGCGGACGGCGGTGGTCATCAGGCCTCTCCGGTTTTATAGGATTGTTCCGGTGGCCCGCGGCCTTGCGGCGAGCGGGCCGTTTTTTGCTGGGGCGCCGGACGCGGGAAACGCGTCACTTTACCGTAGCACTGCCGATGCCAGTTGGAATGCTGCGGGCCGGCTGCCATGCCGCGGCGGGCATCGCGGGAAAACGCGCCAGATGATTGCCGAGAAGGTTCCGGTCAGGGCATGAATGCTACCAGAGAAGCCATAAAACCATTGTTAAAAACGCGGTTGGACAGGCGGTATTTTGTGACGAAATGTACTAGCTGAAAGTGTGCGTGAAGCGGCCGCGCCGCCACGCCGACAAGGCGCGGCGGCGGCTTACAGCACGTTGACGGCCGGGGTGCCGGATGCGACTTCCAGCGTTTGCGTGCTGGCGGTGGCAGGCGAGGGCGCCACCCCGTTCACCAACTTGGCCATCTTGTGGAAGGTGCAGCTGAGCTTGGCTTGCGTCAGCGTGACCACGGCGTAGCCCTGGGCGTCGGTATCGACGTATTTGAGCCAGTTGCCGTTGAACTGCTTCAGGGTGTTGTTGAAGGTGTTGACGGTCTGCCCATTGACCGTTTGATAGATCAGCGGCGCGGCCTTGGCGAAAGCCGGCACGGTGTCCACCACGTTCTTGAAGTAGCTGAAGAAGGAGTTGCTGGAGATGCCGGCGGTGACCAGGTCCACCATCACGGGGGTGGGGCTGGCCGCATCGTAATCGTCCATCACTGGGCCGGCGAAGAAGGCATGGATGTCGCCGGTGATGCCCACCACGTTGCCGATGCCATTGCTCTTCAGGAAGCCCATCAGCGCCTTGCGCTCGGCATTGTAGCCATCCCACTGGTCGGCATTGAGGATGTACTGATCCAGCAGCATGGTCGGCGGCAGGTTGGCGTCTAGCGTCGGCTTCAGCGCCGCATTGAACACCGCCGCGGTGATGGCGTTGCCGCTGAGCGTGGCCAACAGCGGCTGGGTATGGGCATAGCTCAGCACCGGCGTGGCGCCGCTCTTGTCGGCCGCCAGCAGGTCCTGATACAACGCGCCGGCCAGTTGCTGTTGCGCCGCGCTGAAGTCCATTCCCTGCTTGGCCAGGGCAGCGATCAGTCCTTGCGCCAGCAGGCCGGCCACCGCCATGGTGCCGTCCACGCCCATGCGCAGCAGCGATACCTCATTGCCCCACAGTTTCCAGGTAGTGGACGCGCCCTGCATCTGCTGTTGCCACCATTGACGCTGGGTGTCTCCCAGGATGGACACATTCAGCAGGTTGCCGCCGGTGGAGGCCATCTTGGCCGCCTCGGCCTGCGCCAGCGCGGATTTCGGCACAAAGTAGCGGCTGCCCAGATTGGCCAGGCCGGTATTCGGCACCGCGGTTTCCGGAATGATGTGGTCGGAGCGGTACAGGCGCTGGTCGGTCATCACCAGCGTGGCCAGATTGCCGAAGCTGAAGCTGCGGTAGATCTGGATGTTCTGGAACGAGGGATTGGACAAGTCGATGCTGACATCGGCCGGCGTGTATTCAAACCATGCCTGGCTGGCGCTGCGGCGGCGCGGGGTGTTGGGCACGCTGTCGTCGCCGGGATAGTAGACCTGACGGTCTTGCCAGCAGTCGTCGGAAAACTCGTGATCGTCCCAGATCGAGATCACCGGGAAATTGGCGTGCACCGCCTGGATGCGCGGGTCGGAGCGGTAGCTTTTGTACAGATAGCGGTAATCGGCCAGCGTGGTGGCGTAGATGGCGCCATCGGCGCGCTTGGTGCCGTTGGGCAGCGTCAGCGCAGCGTGCCGGGTTTCGTTGTTGCCGTTCTGGAAGCCTGCGCCGACGGTTTCATAAATGTAATCGCCGACGTGCATCACGAAATCCAGATCCAGCTGGGCGATTTCGTCGAAGGCCCCCCAGTGGTTGACGCTCCAGTCCTGACAGGTGATGTAGGCGAATTTCAGCTGCGAAACGGCTGTGCCGGGGGCGGGCGCGGTCTTGGTGCGGCCAATGGTGCTGCTGGTGCCGCCGGTGAGGAATCGATAGTAATAGGTGGTGGCGCTGGACAGTCCGGTGACCTTGTGGCGGACGGTATAGTCCCACGCCGGGTCGGCGCTGAGCGCCTGGTTGACCAGCAGGTTGGAGAAATCCTGCTTGTCGGAAAGCTGAATAGTGACGCCCAGCGAGTTGGCGCCGTCTCCGCCGTCTACGCGGGTCCACAGAATGATGCTGTCCGGCCGCGGATCGCCGGAGGCCACGCCCAGGCCGAAGGCTTTGCCGGCAGCCAGTTGGCTCTGCCCAGCGGCAGCGCTTGCGCTGCCATCGCTCCCGCCGCCGCAGGCGCTTAGCCCGGCGCTGGCTGCCGATACCGTCAGAAAACTGCCCCACTTGAGGAATTGCCGCCTATCCATCGCTGCTCCTGGGTTATTTATGCTGTCGCTATGAAAATGGCGGATTATCGCCAAGGAATATGTAAATCGCATGAATGGTTCGGTCAATTGAATCGAGCGTTTGCTCTATCTGAGCGTAGTCGAAATCCAACAGTTGTCTGTTACCCTGCTCTTGATGTGGCGCATGGATGCCCCCATAACCTTGGCTGGGAATGTGCTACACTTTTCAGCATTTTTGCGGACACGTTTTCCGGCCCGCTGGTTTCTGGATTCGACTACATGATTTCTTCGCTACTCAAGAAGGTGTTCGGCAGCCGCAACGATCGTCTGCTGAAGCAATATCGCCAAACCGCGGCCCGCATCAATGCGATGGAGCCGGCGATGCAGGCGCTGTCCGACGAGGCCCTGGCCGCCAAGACCCAAGAATTCCGCGATCGCCTGAGCAAGGGCGAAACGCTGGACGACCTGTTGCCCGAAGCGTTCGCCGTTTGCCGCGAGGCCTCGCGCCGCGTGCTGGGCATGCGCCACTTCGACGTGCAGCTGATCGGCGGCATGACGCTGCATCACGGCAAGATTGCGGAAATGCGCACAGGCGAAGGCAAGACCCTGGTGGGCACGCTGCCGGTTTACCTGAATGCCTTGACCGGCGACGGCGTCCACGTGGTGACCGTCAACGACTACCTGGCCAGCCGCGACGCCGGCATCATGGCGCCGCTCTACAACTTCCTGGGCCTGTCGGTGGGCGTGAACTTGTCGCAGATGGCCCATGACGACAAGCAGGCGGCCTACGGCTGCGACATCACCTACGGCACCAACAACGAATTCGGCTTCGACTACCTGCGCGACAATATGGTGTTCAGCGTGGGCGAGAAGGTGCAGCGCAAGCTGGCCTACGCCGTGGTGGACGAGGTGGACTCCATCCTGATCGACGAAGCGCGCACCCCGCTGATCATCTCCGGCCCGGCCGAAGACAATATCGACATGTACCAGCGCATGAACGCGGTGCCGCCGATGTTGAAGCGCCAGGAAACCGAAGAAGGCGAAGGCGACTACTGGGTGGACGAGAAGGCCAACAGCCTGCTGTTGTCCGAGACCGGCCATGAGCGCAGCGAGGAAATCCTCACCCAGCTGGGTATGCTGAAGGAAGGCGACAGCCTGTACTCGGCCACCAATATCACGCTGATGCACCACCTGATGGCCGCCTTGCGCGCCCACGCGCTGTTCCACAAGGACCAGCACTACGTGGTGCAGGATGGCGAAGTGGTGATCGTCGACGAATTCACCGGCCGCCTGATGGCCGGCCGCCGCTGGTCCGACGGCCTGCACCAGGCCGTGGAAGCCAAGGAAGGCGTGGAGATCAACCGCGAAAACCAGACGCTGGCTTCGATCACCTTCCAGAACTACTTCCGCTTGTACGGCAAGCTGTCCGGCATGACTGGCACCGCCGACACCGAAGCGTATGAATTCCAGAGCATTTACGGCCTGGAAACCGTAGTGATCCCGACCAACAAGCCGATGATCCGCAAGGATGCCCAGGACAAGGTTTACCGCTCCGCCAAGGAGAAGTACGACGCCATCCTGGCCGATATCAAGGATTGCCACGAGCGCGGCCAGCCGGTGCTGGTGGGCACCACCAGCATCGAAAACTCCGAGCTGGTGTCCCATCTGTTGACCGAGGCCAAGCTGCCGCACAATGTGTTGAACGCCAAGGAGCACGCCCGCGAGGCCGACATCGTGGTGCAGGCCGGCCGTCCCGGCATGATCACGGTGGCCACCAATATGGCCGGCCGCGGCACCGACATCGTGCTGGGCGGCAACCCCGAGCCGGAAATCAAGGCCGTGCGCGCCGACGACAGCCTGTCCGACGACGAGAAAAACGCCAAGGTGGAAGCGATCCGCGCCGAGTGGAAGCAACGCCACGCCGCGGTGCTGGAAGCCGGCGGCCTGCATATCGTCGGCACCGAGCGCCACGAGTCCCGCCGCATCGACAACCAGCTGCGCGGCCGTTCCGGCCGCCAGGGCGACCCGGGTTCTTCCCGTTTCTACCTGTGCCTGGAAGACCCGCTGCTGCGCATTTTCGCTTCCGACCGCGTGGCCGCCATCATGGACCGCCTGAAGATGCCGGAAGGCGAGGCGATCGAGCATCCGTGGGTGACCCGCTCCATCGAAAACGCCCAGCGCAAGGTGGAAGGCCGCAACTTCGACATCCGCAAGCAATTGCTGGAATACGACGACGTCGCCAACGACCAGCGCAAGGTGATCTACCAGCAACGCAGCGAAATCCTGGTGGAAGACGATGTGTCCGACGTGGTGGTGAACATGCGCGAAGGCGTGATCTCCGACCTGGTCGACCTGCACATGCCGCCGGAAACCATGGAAGAGCAGTGGGATCTGGCCGGCCTGGAGAAGACCCTGGCGTCGGACTTCCTGCTGCACGCGCCGGTGGCGGAGTGGATGAAGGCCGAACCGAATCTCGACATCGAGCAGATCCGCGAGCGCATCATCGAGCTGGCCGCCGCCGCCTACCAGGCCAAGGTGGAGCTGGCCGGCGAGAGCGTGATGCGCCAGTTCGAGCGCAGCCTGGTGCTGCAGATGCTGGACAACCACTGGCGCGAGCACCTCGCCGCCATGGACCACCTGCGTCAGGGCATCCATCTGCGCGGCTACGCCCAGAAGAACCCCAAGCAGGAATACAAGCGCGAGGCCTTCGAGCTGTTCGCCGACATGCTGGAGCGCATCAAGCGCAGCGTGGTGCAGGTGCTGATGACGGTGCAGATCCGCGGCCAGGACGATATAGACGCGGTGGAGCCGCACGAGCTGCCGGAGTTCGAGCTGCAGCATGCCGATCCGGGCTCCGCGCTGGGCGACGACGAGGACAATCCGCTGTCGCCGGACGCGCTGGCCGCTCAAGGCCTGCGCATCAACCGCAACGATCCCTGCCCGTGCGGGAGCGGCATGAAGTACAAGCAGTGCCACGGCAAGCTGGCCTGATGCGCTGATTGTTGCCCCGGAAAAAGCCGACGTTCGCGTCGGCTTTTTCATTTTGGCCCGCGAGGCGCTTGGCGGCGGCCTCGCCATGGTGTTAGCATGGCGGCGGGTCAACAGTTCACCCAGGCGTCGCCGGCGATTTCGCCACGCTAAACCTGTCCTTGGCTTGCATGAATCTCTGCTTGGCTCGAACCTCGTGCCAGGCCGTAACGGCGACCGCGGCAGTCTTTCCCGACTTTGGCACGCAGACAGGATTCGAACCATGTCTCGCACGCTCTATCCGTTTTACAGCAGCGATATCTCGTCGCTGGCCCGCTCCCTGAAACAGCAATGGGCCGATCAGACCGAGCCGCCCGGCCATCTGCAAATCCTCAATATGCTGGCGCGCGCCGCTGGTTTCCAGAACTTCCAGCACCTGCGCGCCGAGCACGATCGCCCGCTCGCCGCCGAACCGGTCGCCGCGTCCTCGCCGACTCAGCGCTTGTTGCGCCATTTCGACGAACTGGGCCGCTTGATCCGCTGGCCGAAGAAATTCAGCGAGCAGCGCGCCTGCCTGTGGGCCTTATGGTCCGACTTGCCGCGAGGCGAGGAATGGGATGAGCCGGCGGTCAACCTGGCCATCCGGGCGCTGGAAACCTTCGGCGACCATGTCTTGATCCGGCGCGAGCTGGTGGAGGGCGGCTGGATGGGCCGCACCGCCGATTGCCGGCGATATTGGCTGCTGGCGCCTGAGTTGCCGGCGGAAATGGTGGAGTTGGAGGAGCAGGTGAGTCTGCGCCGCGCCCTTTGTCCTGGCGGATGAGGGCGGCAAACAGCATGCTTTGAAATCGAAGTGTTGTAAGCGCCGCAGCCCAGGCTCGCAGTGCAGAATCAGCTCGGGCTAGCGGCGCTGAATGGGTTTTAAGGGTAGGCTTGAGCGATGGCGTTTTGCGACAGCATGTACATTTGCACGCTCATGTCTTGTCCCAGGTAAAGATCGCGCCGTCGCGTCCATTTTTGGCCCGATTGCGAGTCGTAAGCCACCGGCAACTCGACATCGGCGGGCATGAACGCGTTCAGCTTGAGGTCCCGCGCAAGCTTGACGCAGCGCTTGATGTGGTCACGGTGGCCGATGACCCCAACTGTTCCCATCTTGCCGGGATCTCCGCCTGCAAACTCTATCGCTTTCTTTATCACGCCTTCCGTGCTTAGGTAGATGACCTGTCCGTTCTCGTCAATCTCCGGCTCGATGGAGACGACTTGACCCATGCCGTATTTTTGCTGGAGGTAGCGCGCGATTTCCCACTGCGCGTAAACCGGCGCGTAAGGGGCGCGGGCGCGGAGTTGCTGTACGGATTGCGCCAGTAATTCATTGATCGGGCCAGGCGTGGTTTCGCCGGCGGCGCTGACCCGGTTGCCGAATGCCAGCGCAACAATGCTGTTGACGGTGTTGCTGGGGCAACTGGGCGGCGTCCAGGCGTAGCAGGCATCCAGAATCATGGCGTGCAGGGCTTGCGCCGTCGCGTTGTCGCCGCCCAGCTCTTGGCTTAGCCGTTGCAGCATCAGGTTCTCGGTTTGATCCGCCGGTCCTTGCGCTCCGGCATCGCCGCACGCGGTCAACAGGGAGCCCGCCATAGGCGCTAGCATCGCGCCGAAGCCAAAGCGACAGAAATCTCTTCTCTCAATACTCATACGACACTCCTTCTCATGATGAATCAATCTTAGAAAGAGATCGTATGCTATTTATTGTTTTGGTGAGAATTTCATGTCAACTTTTTGAAATAAAATTGCTGAAAATCACATATCGTTAGATTCAATATGTTGTTTATGCAACATGGCGATGCGGATTGGCTGCCATTCGAATCCGGCGCGCGGGATGACGAATCGCCTTTGCTTTACAGATACGGCTTGACCGCCGCTTCCAGCTTTTTCTCGTCCAGCTTGCCGGTCAGCGTGGCGGCCACTTTGCCGCTGCGATCCAGCACCAGCGTGTACGGCAGGCCGCCGGTCTTGTTGCCCAGGCTGCGCATCAGGTCCAGCGTATCGTCGTTGCCCAGCAGGATGGGGTAGCCGATCTTCAGCTGTTTGACGAAGGGCGCCACTTGCTCCTTGTTGTCCAGCGCCACGCCCACCACTTCCACGCCCTTCGGCGCCAGTTTCTTGCGCAGGCCGTTCAGCATTGGCATTTCCTCGCGGCACGGGCCGCACCAGGTGGCCCAGAAGTTCAGCACCGTCACCTTGCCCTTGTAGGCGGACATGGCCACCGGCTTGGCGTCGAGGTCGGCGAAGCGGCTTTGCTCCAGCGTGGGGGCGGCTTGGGCGGCCAGCGGCAGCGCGGCCAAGAGCAGGGAGGCGAACAGGCGTTTGGAGTTCATCGGCTTTTCCTGTGATGTCATTGGAATTGTCTTGGATTTCCGCAACTTGCGTGCATCCGGGGATGATCGAAAAATAAACTTTATGTTAAAATGTTCGATTGATTACTTTGCGGAGTGGGCATGTCTATCCTCGTCTGCGGGGCGCTCGCATACGATACCCTGTTCTCGTTCCATGGCCGATTTGACAGCCAGATCCTGCCGGATCAGCTGCACAAGATCTCGACCACCTTCCTCGCTCCGACGATGCGCCGCGAATTCGGCGGCATGGCCGGCAATATCGCCTACAGCTTGTGCTTGCTGGGCGAGAAGCCCATTGTGATGGGCGTGGTCGGCGAGGACTTCGAGCCGTACCGTCAGCACCTGAAACGCGTGGGCGTGGACGATCGCTTCATCCGCCTGATCCGCAAGCAGTATACCCCGCAATGCTTCGGCATTGCCGACAAGGACGGCAACCAGCTGATGGCCTTCCATCCGGGCGCGATGGATTTTGCCACCGAGAACCACGTGTCGGATATCGCGGACCCGATCGAGCTGGCGATTCTATCGCCGGGCGGCTACACCGCCTTCATCCAGCACTCGCGGGAGCTGGCGGCTGCGGGCATTCCGTTCATCTTCGATCCGGGCCAGGAGCTGCCGCTGCTGTCGCGCGACGAGATCCACGAGATCGTCGATCTGGCCAGCTATGTGGCGATCAACGACTACGAGAGCGAGCTGATGCGCGAACGCGCCGGCCTGACCGTGGACGACCTGCGCAAGAAGGTGAAGGCGTTGATCGTCACCCGCGGCTCCAAGGGCGCGGAAATCTATGTCGATGACACGGTGCACCTGATTCCGCGCGTACAGATGCCGATCAAGCCGGTGGACCCGATGGGTTGCGGCGACGCCTTCCGCGCCGGCTTGCTGTGGGGCATCAGCCGCGGCGTGGACTGGAAGGTCACCGGACGCCTGGCCAATGTGATCGGCGCGATCAAGGTCACCACGCACGGTTGCCAGAACCACTACTTCGACTGGGACTCGCTGAAGGATATCTATCTGCAGGCCTACGGCGAGGAATGGCCGCTGTAAGCGCCGCCGCTTGATCTGCAAGGCACCGCTCGCGCGGTGCCTTTTGTTTTGCCGCACTTGAATAAGCGCGCCGCCACCCCCACCATAGGTGGATTAAAACACGCCCAAGGGAAGATCATGCCACCCGTTCCGCACCTGGCCACCGCCCTCACCGCTCCCTTGTACGAGCTGGAAAGCCGCATCCTGGCCGCCCAGCCGCAGATCGAGCACTGGTTCCGCAGCCAATGGCATGCCCACGCCACGCCGTTCTACGGTTCGGTGGACCTGCGCAACAGCGGCTTCAAGCTGGCGCCGGTGGACATGAACCTGTTCCCGGGCGGCCACAACAATCTGAATCCGGAATTCCTGCCGCTGGCGGTGCAGGCGGCGCAGAGCGCGGTGGACAAGGTGTGTCCGGAAGCGCGCAGCATCCTGCTGATTCCGGAAAACCATACGCGCAACACCTTCTACCTGCAGAATGTCGCCACCCTGGTGCACATCTTCGAGCAGGCCGGCCTCAAGGTCCGCCTGGGTTCGCTGAATCCGGAAATCACCGAGCCGACTGAACTGGCCACGGCCAATGGCGACAAGCTGACGTTGGAGCCGCTGGAGCGCCGCGGCAACCGCCTGGTGCTGGCCGATGGCTTCAACCCCTGCGTGGTGCTGCTGAACAACGACCTGTCCGGTGGCATTCCCGACATCCTGAAGAATCTGGAACAAACGCTGCTGCCGCCCTTGCACGCCGGCTGGGCGGTACGCCGCAAGACGCATCATTTCGAAGCCTACGACAAGGTCTGCAATGAGTTCGCCAAGCTGATCTCCATCGACCCGTGGACCATCAATCCCTACTTCGCCAGCTGCGGCGGCCTGGATTTCCACGCCCGCACCGGCGAGGAGCAACTGGCCGAGACGGTGTCGCAGATGCTGGAGAAGATTCGCGTCAAATACCGCGAATACGGTATCGACAACGACCCCTTCGTCATCGTCAAGGCCGATGCCGGCACCTACGGCATGGGCGTGATGAGCGTGAAGAGCCCGGACGAGGTGATCGGCCTCAACCGCAAGGCGCGCAACAAGATGTCGGTGGTGAAGGAAGGCCTGGAAGTCTCCGAGGTGATCGTGCAGGAAGGCGTGTACACTTTCGAAACGGTCAACGAGGCCGTGGCAGAGCCGGTGGTCTACATGATGGACCGCTTCGTCATCGGCGGTTTCTACCGCGTGCATACCGGCCGCGGCATAGACGAAAACCTCAACGCGCCGGGCATGCACTTTGTGCCGCTGTCGTTCGAAACCGCCTGCCTGCCGGACCGCAAGGGCCTGCCGGACTGCGCCCCGAACCGCTTCTACGCTTACGGCGTGATCTCGCGGCTGGCGCTGCTGGCCGCCTCGCTGGAACTGGAAGCCACCGACCCGGACGCCGAATAACCTTCGCAGGAGAAACGCGATGCGCATCCTGTTCATTGCCGACCCGCTGGAACACTTCAAGATCTACAAGGACACCACCTTCGCCATGATGGAGGAGGCGCATCGCCGCGGCCACGCCGTCAGCTTTGCCGAGGCTCACCAGCTGTCGGTGGAGGGCGGCCGCATCCTGGTGGATGCGGTGGACCTGACCGTCACCGACGAGCGTCCGCACTGGTACAAGC
>NZ_JAELTR010000076.1:0-14591 GCF_016428945.1 Chromobacterium sp. ASV23 | reverse complement strand
TTTGCAGCGGTTCCACCGCGCGGGTCGCTTCGCCGCTGCGCAGCAGCGCGGTGCCGAAGCAGTGCAGGCGCTGGAAATTGCGCGGCGACAAGGCCACGGCTTTTTCCAATACGGTGGAGGCTTGGGCGTAGTCGCCGTCGTCGACCAGATTTTGCGCCAGCAGGTCGTAGGCCTCGGTGTAGCGCGGCGCGGCGGCGAGGACCTGGTCCAGCAGCGCGCTGGAGCCGGCGCCATCGCCCTGCTCCGCCAGGATGCGCGCCACGCCCATCTTGGCCCAGGGCAGATCGGCTTGGGCCAGCACCGCGCGGTACAGCTCCAGCGCCGCCTCGTACTGCCCCTCGCGCGTTTGCAGCTCGCCGCACAGCCGCAGCGCGTCCAGCCGCTGCTGGCGGCTTTGGGCCTGCTGCGCCAGATCCAGCAGCGTCTGGATCGCCTGCTCCGCCCTGCCCTTGTCGAGCAGCTTGTGCGCCGGCGTCAGCCAGGCCTTGCGCCGCGCCGCGGCCTCCAGCCGGTCCAGCAGCAGCTGGGCGGTGAACGGTTTGAGCACGTAGTCGTCCGGGGTCATTTCGGCGGCGCTCATCACCTGGCCATAGTGGCGTTCGCCTGTGATCATCACCCACAGGGTGGATAGCGACAGCGCGCCGGTCTTGCGCATCGCCTCCAGCAGTTCCTGGCCGTTCATGCCGTGTCCCAGGTTGTAGTCGCACAGCACGACGTCGTAACGGCGTCCGCGCAGCCGGCCTTGCGCGTCGGAAGCGTTGCTGGCGGTTTCGGTTTGGGTGACGCCGGCCATGGCCAGGATGGCGCGCATGCCCTGCGCCATGGTGAGGGCGTCTTCGACGATCAGGACCGTGGTGTTTTCATCGAATGCCATATCGGGTCTCGCGACAGCGCTGTTGGGATGGCGGATAGGCCGCACATGCGCGGCCGGGGTATGGGTTCAGTTTAGGCGCTGCTTGTTCTCATTCGAGCGGATGCTTACTCGAGGTCTGGGTTCAGCGCCTGGTGGCGCCGCACGAAGCCGCGCACACGCTCGTTTTCTTCCGGCAGCCAGTGCAGCAGCTGTTGCACCTGTTTTTCCTCCTCGGGGAACGGCTGTTTGGCCTTGCTGCGGGTTTCGCAGGTGCGCAGCAGCAGCGCGCAGGCGTTCATGCTGATCCGTTCGTTCAAGGTTTTCTGCGACAGCAGGTACAGCATGGCGGCCGCTTCTTCCAGCATGCCGTTGCTGGCCAGTTCCACCGCCTTGTTGCTCTCGGTTTGCAGCGTGTCGTAGGCGGTCTGGATGGCTTCGTGGCAGGCCGGATGCTTGTGGGCGATTTCCAGCAACGTGCCCAGCTCGTGGCGGCCGTCGGCGAAGCGCAGGCCTATGCTGTGCGCCCATTGCGGCGGCAGCTCGCTGCTCTGTTCCGGCGGCAGCCGCACTGCGGCGGAGAGAAAGCGCTGGGCGCAGGAAAAATCGGTCTCGCGGGCGCGCAGCGACTCGGCCACCGCTTGCAGCTGCGCCAGCGCGTCGGCCGGGCGGTTTTGCGCCAGCGCGGTCATGGCGCGGCAGACCGCCATCGTCATCTGGCCGCCGGGCAACTCGTCCACCCGGCCGGCGATTTCGGCCTGCAGCCGGTCCAATTGCTGGGTCTGGCCGCTTTCGCTGAAGGCCTGCAGCAGGTCCACCAGTATGTCCGGGCCGAAGAAGTTGTTGTTGCGGCCGATTTCCACCGCGCGCTGCAGGTAGTCGGCGGCCTTGGCCGGATCGCCGCAGCGCAAGAGCGCGGTGCCGCAGCTCTTCAGACGGTGGAAATTGCGCGGCGAGATGGCCACCGCCTTTTCCAGCACGATGGCGGCGGTCTGGTATTGGCCGTCGTCGATCAGGTTCTGCGCCAATAGGTCGTACGCGTCGGTGTAGCGCGGCGCGTCGGCGATGATCTCGCGCAGCAGCGCGTTGGACTCCTGGGTTTCGCCCTGTTCGGCGACGATGCGCGCCACGCCCATCTTGGCCCAGGGGATCACCCGCATGCTCAGCAGCTCCTGGTAGATGGTCAGCGCTTCGCTCTGGCGGCCCTCGTTGACCAACAGCTCGGCGGCCAGCCGCTGGGCATCGAGCCGGTATTGCGGGTTCTGCGCTTCGCGCGCCAGCTGCCGCAGAACCTGGATCGCCTGCTCCGGTTTGCCCTGCATCACCAGTTTGTGGGCCGGCGCCAGGAAAATCTTGCGCTGGTGGGCCAGGTTCATCCGGTCCAGCAGCATCTGCGAGGCGAACGGTTTCAAAATATAGTCGTCCGGCGCCATTTCGGCGGCGGCGACCACCCGCTCGTAGTGGCGCTCGCCGGTGATCATGATCCAGATGGTGGAGATCGGCAGGTTGCCGCCCTTGCGCATCGCTTCCAGCAGCTCCTGGCCATCCATGCCTTCGCCCAGGTTGTAATCGCACAGCACGACGTCGTAGTTCTTGCCGCGCAGGCGGTTGCGCGCTTCGCTGGCGTTGCTGACGGCCTCCGAGCGCGTGATGCCGGCGGTGGACAGCATGCTGCGCAGGCTCTGGCGCACGGTGTGGGAGTCTTCGATGATCAGGACAGTGGTGTTGTTATCAAGAGGCATGGTGAATAACGGCGTTGCGCCGGGTCAAACGATATCCAGGTGGTCTATGCCTTCCAGCGGGTCCCGATTGCGGGCGTTTTCGCTGTACAGCTTGATTCTCAGGCGCAGGTCGTTGATGGAGTCCGCGTTGCGCAGCGCGTCCTCGTAGCTGATCAGATCGGCCTCGTACAGTTCGAACAGCGATTGGTCGAAGGTCTGCATGCCGGCTTCGCGCGAGCGCGCCATCACTTCCTTCAGGCTGGCGATCTCGCCCTTGAAGATCATGTCCGATACCAGAGGGCTGTTGAGCAGGATTTCCACCGCCGCCACGCGGCCGGTGCCGCCCTTGTGCGGCACCAGCCGCTGCGAAACGATGGCGCGCATGTTCAGCGACAGGTCCATCAGCACCTGCTGGTGGCGCTCTTCCGGGAAGAAGTTGAGGATGCGGTCCAGCGCCTGGTTGGCGTTGTTGGCGTGCATGGTGGCCAGGCACAGGTGTCCGGTTTCGGCGAACTGCAGGCCGTAGTTCATGGTTTCGCGGTCGCGGATCTCGCCCATCAGGATGACGTCGGGCGCTTGGCGCAGCGTGTTCTTCAGCGCGATTTCCCAGCTTTCGGTATCGACGCCGATCTCGCGCTGGGTGACGATGGATTTCTTGTGCGTGTGCACGTATTCGATCGGATCCTCCACCGTGATGATGTGATCCTGATTGGTGCTGTTGCGCCAGTCGACCAGCGCGGCCAGCGAGGTGGATTTGCCGGAGCCGGTGCCGCCGACGAAGATCACCAGCCCGCGCTTGATCAGCGCGACATCCTTCAGCACCTCGGGCAGGTTCAGCTGGTCGAGGTTCGGAATTTCGGTGTTGATCTTGCGCAGCACCATGCCCACCATGCCCTGCTGCACGAAGGCGCTGACGCGGAAACGGCCGATGCCCGGCGGATTGATGGCGAAATTGGCTTCTTTTTTGGACTCGAATTCCTCGGTCTGGCGGTCGTTCATCACTGAACGCACCAGCTCCTTGCTCTGCTGGGCCGACAAGGGCTGCGGCGCCACCGGGGTGATCTTGCCGTCTATCTTCATCGCCGGCGGAAATTCCGGCGAGATGAAGACGTCCGAGGCGTTCTTGCCGATCGCGTGTTTCAGCAGATCGTGGATGAATTTGGAGGCCTGGTCTTTTTCCATGGCGGCGTATCCTGCTTGGCTGCTTCCAGTTTAGCCCGCGGCCGCTGGCGGCTGCGGGGGATTTTGACCGGGATGCGGTTGCGCGTCCGGCTTCAGAACGCGTCCTTGTTGCTGGCCTTGGCGCGGGCTTCGACGGGCGAGACCACGTTGCGCCGGACCAGATCGGCCAGACACTGGTCCAGCGTCTGCATGCCGTGCTGCTGGCCGGTCTGGATCATCGAATTGATCTGCGCGATCTTGTTCTCGCGGATCAGGTTGCGGATGGCCGGCGTGCCCATCATGATCTCATGCGCCGCCACCCGCCCCTGGCCGTCCTTGGTCTTCAACAGCGTTTGCGCGATCACCGCCCGAACAGACTCGGACAACATGGAGCGCACCATTTCCTTTTCCCCGGCCGGGAACACGTCGACGATACGGTCTATGGTTTTGGCGGCGCTGCTGGTGTGCAAGGTGCCGAACACCAGGTGGCCGGTTTCGGCCGCGGTCAGCGCCAGCCTTATCGTTTCCAGATCGCGCAATTCGCCCACCAGAATCACGTCCGGGTCTTCGCGCAGCGCGCTTTTCAGCGCGTTGGCGAAGCTGTGGGTCTGCAGGCCCAGCTCGCGCTGGTTGATCAGGCTTTTTTTGCTTTCGTGGACGAATTCGATCGGGTCTTCCACAGTAAGAATGTGCGAAAACTCGTTTTCGTTGACATAGTCTATCATCGCGGCCAGCGTGGTCGACTTGCCGGAGCCGGTGGGGCCGGTCACCAGCACCAGGCCGCGCGGCAGGGAGGCGATCTCCTGGAAGATTCTGGGCGCCGCCAGCTGCTCCAGCGTCAGCACCTTGCTGGGAATCACCCGGAACACCGAGGCCATGCCGCGGTTCTGGATGAAAGAGTTGACCCGGAAGCGGGCGATGCCGGGCAATTCGAATGAGAAGTCGCACTCGTAGGTGTCTTCGAAAATCTTCCGCTGATAATCATTCATGATGTCGTACACCATGTCGTGCACGTCATGGTGGTCCATCGGCGGCAGGTTGATGCGGCGGATGTCGCCATTGACCCGGATCATGGGCGGCAGGCCGGCCGACAGGTGCAGGTCGGAGGCCTTGTTCTTGACGGTGAAAGCCAGCAGCTCGGAGATTTCCATATCGAGACCCGTTGCGAGATTGCGGACGCGCCCTCGTCCGCGGGCGGCGGCGCACGGGCGCGATTATCCGTGCATTCTCAAGCGTAGCGGGCAGCCGGCGCAACAAAATCGCGCATCGCGCCGGGCGCGTGTGCCGGAAACGCATCCCGGAGGATGCTCCTATGTCAACAGCCCCTAGCCGCGCTGGCGCAGGCTGGCGCGCAAGCGGCTCAGGTCAAACGGCTTTTCCAGCCTTTCGTCGAACCAGGCGGCGCGCGGGTCGCTGTACTCTTCCGGATAGGCGGTCATCGCGATCAGCCGCGCGGCGCGATTCAGACCGTCGCGCGCCTTGGACGCCACATCGTAGCCGCTGTCCGCGCCCAGCTGCATATCCAGCAGGACGACGCCGAAGGCCTGTTCCCGCAGCCGCCGACAGGCCTCCGCGGCCGTCGCGGCGGTGGTTACCGCGTAGCCATCCAGCGCCAGGCAGTCGGCGAAGGGCTCGCGGATATTCGGGTCGTCATCCACCAGCAGAATGGTCTTGTCCGACGCGGCTAGCGTCAGCTGGATGGGCAGCCGCACAGAGAATTCAGATCCCCGGCCTTCCTCGCTGCGCAGGGCGATTTCCCCGCCCAGCAGCCGCACCAGCTCCTTGACGATGGCCAGCCCCAGCCCGCTGCTGCCGGGCCGGCGCTGGCGACCCTGGAAGAACGGCTGGAAGATGCGCGACTGCAGGTCGGCCGGCACGCCGATGCCGGTGTCGGCGACGCGGACTTCCAACACGGACAGGCTGTCCGCGGTTTCCACGCGCGCCGCGACCGTTACCGAGCCGTGGTCGGTGTAGCGGATGGCGTTGGAGATCAGGTTGCCGACGATCTGGCGCAGCCGGCAGCCATCCAGCCGCGCCAGCGGCGGCAGGTCTTCCAGCGCCACGCTCAGCTGCAGTCCCTTGCCTTCCAGCTGCACCCGGTAGGCGTCTATCGCCTCATGCAGTATCTGGGCGAGGTCGACGTCCTCCGGCTGCAGCCGGAACTGCATATTGTGGATGGCGGAAATGTCCATGATGTCGCGCACCTGGGTCATCAAGTGCGCCATGCTGGACTTCAGCCGCGACAACGCGGCATAGGTTTTGCCGCCGGACGCGATCTGCGGCTCGATCAGTTCGACGCAGACCTGCATCGTCTGCAGCGGCGAGCGGATTTCGTGGCTGATGGTGGCGAGGAAGGTGGTGCGGTCCAGCTCGGCCGCCACCGTCGCCTGGTGGGCGGCGCGCTCCTGCTCCAACAGCGCCTGGTGCGAGGCGACGTCGCGGCGGGCGTTCTGGTAGCGGTACAGCAGGCCGAGGATGACGATGCAGATGGCCACCCACAGCGCGAACCACAGCGACATCAGGTGCTGATTGCGCTCCTGCTCGCGGTTGCGCGCTTCGCGGGCGCCGACCTCGGCCACGCGCGACTGCACGGCGAACTCGGCCAGCGTCGGCCGCAGCTGGTCGATGGCGGCGACCAGCGCCGCGGCGTCGGCCGGTTGCGGGTGGCGTACGCGTTCATCGTGGAAGAAGCGTTGCAACTGCTCGGTCAGCGCAGCGAAACCGTTGATGCCGCCTAGCTGGCGGCTGACCGGCGACGGCAGCAGGAAGTCCAGCGTGCGGCTCTGGGCGATGGCCAGCCGAGTCTGCGCCTGGCTGGCGTCGATCTCCCCGGCGCGCAGCCGCTCCAGCTCGGCGCGCGAGCGTTCCAGCTCCACTTGCAGCTGCGCCACGCTCCAGTACAGATCGTCGCCGTGCGGCGGCAGCGCGCGCGCCGCGACGAAGCGCTCCGTCGCCAGATAGATGCCGGAGGCGACGACGAATAACAGCATCAGAATGCTGGGAGAGGCGCCTTTCCAGGCGGCGCGGAACCGGCGGCCCATTTTCTCTTCTGGCGAGTGGCGGGATGTCGGCATCGCGGCCTCAGCGGATATCGATGCGGTTGACTTGCCAAACCAGTTTGGCGTCGAGCAGCGGTCCGCGCAGCTGGCTAGGCATATTGTCCAGCGGATAGATCAGCCACAGCGGTCCGCGCTCGGCAATGTCCATTTTCCGGCCGTCCCGCTCCCGCGCCAAAATCACGCCGTACTGGACCAGTTCCTTGGCGGCGATGGTGTAGGTGTAGTCATTCAGCGCCGTTAGTTTGACCTGGCCGCCGCTGGCGCCGACTTTTTGCAGAATATCCCGCAGCTGTGGGCCGGAAAATGTCGATTTCGGGGTCCAGCTGGTTTGCGTGACGATTTTATGCTGCGGCAAAGCCTGTAAATCCGCCTCGCTGAACTGATAGGTTTTCTGCTGCGGGTCGGTATATCGGCTGATATGCCCGGAAACGGTCAGGATAATCGGATTCGATTGCGCCTGAACGGGGAGAGAGAGCCAAGCGGCGAGCAACGAAATACCGATCAGTCTGATAATCATGGCGGAGATTCAGCGGAAGCGGGGCAACCATCATACCGCAGATGGCTGGCTTTCAACATGCATCTGTAATATCTGGCTGATTGATATTATTTCCATTGAAACAAGATAGAATGTGGCTGCACCGCGCGGCGTTCACTGCCGCGGCCCATGGCGCGATGGGGTGTTCGATTGTGATCCGCGGCCGCTTTCCCTACAATCTTCTCGATAACGCAGTCGTCATCCGGCCACGGCCGGTATTCGCTCTCGGACCCCTATACATGACAGATTCCCTCTCATCCCGCTTGTCGCAGGTGCAGTCGCGGCTGCGCGCGGCGTGCGCAGCCGCTGGCCGCGCCGATGACGCGGTTGCCCTGCTCGCCGTCAGCAAGACTTTTCCCGCGGCCGATATCCGCGACCTCTTCGCCTTGGGACAACGCGCCTTTGGCGAAAACTACGTGCAGGAACTGCAGCAGAAATGCGAGGCGCTCGCCGACCTGGCGGTAGAATGGCACTTCATCGGTCCCCTGCAGTCGAACAAGACCCGCGTGGTCGCCGAACGCGCGCACTGGGTGCATTCGGTAGACCGGCCCAAGATCGCCGAGCGCTTGTCGGCGCAACGGCCGGACGCGCTGCCGCCGCTGAACATATGCGTGCAGGTCAATGTTTCCGGCGAAGACAGCAAGAGCGGCTGCGCGCCGGAAGAGGCCTTGGCCCTGGCGCGCGCGGCGGCGGCCATGCCGAGGCTGAGGCTACGCGGACTGATGTGCATTCCGGAGCCAACCGAGGACGCGGCCAAGCTGGCGGCCCAGTTCGCCGTTTTGCGACGGCTGCGGGATCAACTGAACGCCGAGGGCCTGGCGCTGGACACCTTGTCGATGGGCATGTCGGCCGACCTGGAGCTGGCGGTGTCCGAAGGCGCCACGCTGGTGCGCGTGGGTTCGGCCATTTTCGGCCACAGACACTACAGCCATTGAGTTTATTGGCGTCGGCGCGGCCGGCGCCGCAACGCGTCCAGAGGACACCATGCAAATCACCTTCATCGGCGGCGGCAATATGGCCGGCGCCATCATAGGCGGGCTGGCCCGCCAGGGCGGCCACCGCATCCATGTGGTGGAGCATCAGCAAGACAAGCTGGACCAATTAGCGGCCGATTTCGGCTGCAGCGGCGGCCAAACGCTGCCGGCGCGCCTCTCTGCCAACGACGTGGTGGTGCTGGCGGTCAAGCCGCAGCAACTGCGCGAATTGTGCCTGGAACTCGCGCCGCGGCTGAATGGCGCGCTGGTGGTGTCCATCGCAGCCGGCATCCGCCTGGACGCGCTGCGGCGCTGGCTGGGCAGCGGCCGCATCGTGCGCGTCATGCCGAATACGCCGGCCATGGTGGGCAAGGGCGTATCCGGCCTGTATGCCGACGCCGCGATAGCCGAGACGGACCGCCAGGCGGCTGAAATCATCATGCGGGCCGCGGGCCTGACCGTGTGGCTGGACGACGAGACCGGCATCGACGATATTACCTGCGTCTCCGGCAGCGGCCCGGCCTATGTGTTCTACTTCATCGAAAGCATGATCGAGGCCGCGCTCAAGGCCGGCTTTGCCGAGGCGCAGGCGCGCGAACTGGTGCTGGCCACCTTCGACGGCGCGGTGGAGCTGGCGCGGCAAAGCCCGCTGCCGGTGGCTACCTTGCGGCAGAACGTGATGTCCAAGGGCGGCACCACCGAGCGCGCCATCGCGCGCTTCGAAGCCGAGGGCGTCAAGGCGGCCATCATCGCCGGCGCGATGGATTGCCGCGAGCGCTCGATCGAAATGGGTCAACAACTCAGCCAGGAGTAAACCGCAATCATGTTTTTCGATACGCTGCAATTCCTGATCAAGACCCTGTCCGGCCTGTTCGTGCTGGTGCTGCTGCTGCGCTTCTACCTGCAGGTGGCGCGCGCGCCGTTCAAGCACCCCTTGTGCCAGTTCGTGATGGCCGCCACTAATTTCCTGGTGCTGCCGGCGCGCAAGCTGGTGCCGTCGGTGCGCAATTACGACACCGCCACCATGCTGCTGGCGTGGCTGGTATGCCTGCTGGCCAATATCCTGATGCTGCTCCTGGGCTCGCTGCCTGAGGTGTTCGCCTTCCCGCAGGTGTGGGTGGCGCTGGCGCTGCTGTCGCTGCTGGAAGTGTTCAAGCAGTCGCTTACCTTGCTGATGGGCGCGGTGATCGTGCAGGCCGTGATGAGCTGGATCAATCCGTACAACCCGATCGCGCCGGTGCTGGACAGCCTGACCCGGCCGTTCCTGCGGCCGTTCCGCCGCGCAGTGGTGGGCGGGGTGGACCTGTCGCCGCTGTTGCTGTTGCTGGTGATCCAAGTGATCATGATGCTGCCGGTGCGCATGCTGGAAACGGGTTTCTTGACCCAACTCAAAGTGGTCATCCAGTAAGACGGGTTATTTGTCATACTTTTGACAGCTGCCGGTCTTTGCCGGCGGCACCGTGAAACGATAGGGAGCATCAAGATGAAGAAGACCCTGCTCGCCGCCCTGCTGCTGGGCGCCGCCGCCGCGCCGGCCATGGCGAATATGCAACTGGCGCAGAAGTATGGCTGTACCGCCTGCCATGCCGTCGACAAGAAAATCGTCGGCCCGGCTTACAAGGATGTGGCCAAGAAATATGCCGGCCAGAAAGGCGCCGAAGCGGCGCTGGTGGCCAAGGTAAAGAACGGCGGCTCCGGCGTATGGGGTCCGATTCCGATGACCCCGCATCCGAATATTCCGGATGCCGACCTGAAAGCGCTGGTGAAGTGGGTATTGAGCCAGAAATAAATCCCTGGCGTGGATAGTGGCGATGCGAAACCGCAACGGTTTTTCTTCGCTAAAAAGGCGGCTCCGGCCGCCTTTGAACTTGTATGGGAATGACCGGTCGAAAACGACGTCCCTATTGATTTGAACTGAAATTCGGGCGGACTTGTTATTGATACCGGGCCGGGCTATAAAAAATGATAGCAGTCGAGAGTAATTATTGGGATTCAGGCTCAAGACAGTTGCGCAAATATTGGCCCGCCGGTAATCTTCTCCGCCTGTTGCCAACTCTATGCTGGAAGCACCAAACATGGCCAAGCTGACCGAACAGGATATCCTCAACTGGGAAGGCGATGACTACATGAACGCCGACCACCTTGAGTTTTTCAAGGACCGGTTGTTGCAGATGCAGCAGGAGTTGCTGGTAAACGCCAACGCTACCGCCAACCATCTGCAAGAACAGGAAGCCACGCCCGATCCGGCCGATCGCGCGACGCTGGAGGAAGAGTACGCCCTGGAGCTGCGCACCCGCGACCGCGAGCGCAAGCTGCTGCAAAAGATCCAGGCCTCCATCCGCCAGATCGAAGACGGTTCCTACGGTTTCTGCGAAGACACCGGCGAGCCGATCGGCCTGAAGCGCCTGATGGCGCGCCCCACCGCCACGCTGTCGGTGGAGGCCCAGGAGCGCCGCGAGCGCATGAAGCGCCAGTACGCCGACTGATCGCCATTCATCCGTTTTGCGCCAAGCGCCGCCGCCTTCGGGCCGCGGCGCTTTTCGCATTGTGCCAGCCGGCGGTTGTCTAGGGCGGACAAATCCGGTTATCTTGCTGCTATGCAGAAAACGACATAGCCAAGGGACAACCGCATGCAACGCCAGACCGATGACGTCAGAATCCGCGAGATCAAGGAACTGCTTCCTCCGATCGCCCACCTGTATGAGCTGCCGATCAGCGAATCCGCCTCCGAACTGATCTACAACACCCGGCGCGACATCGCGGCGCTGCTGCGCGGCGAGGATGACCGCCTGCTGGTGGTGATCGGCCCCTGTTCCATCCACGATACCGACGCCGCGATCGAATACGCGCAGAAGCTGGCGCCGCTGCGCCAGGCGCTGGCCGGCGAACTGGTGGTGGTGATGCGCGTGTATTTCGAGAAGCCGCGCACCACGGTGGGCTGGAAGGGCCTGATCAACGATCCGCACCTGAACGAGTCCTACGACATCAACGCCGGCCTGCGCATCGCGCGCCGCCTGCTGTTGACGCTGAACAACCTGGGCATGCCGGCCGCCACCGAATTCCTCGACATGATCACGCCGCAGTATTTCGCCGACCTGATCAGCTGGGGCGCCATCGGCGCCCGCACCACCGAGAGCCAGGTGCACCGCGAGCTGGCGTCCGGCCTGTCCTGCCCGGTAGGCTTCAAGAACGGCACCGACGGCAACCTGAAGATCGCGGTGGACGCCATTCGCGCCGCCAGCGTGCCGCACCATTTCCTGTCGGTGACCAAGACCGGCCATTCCGCCATCGTGTCCACCGGCGGCAACCCGGACTGCCATGTCATCCTGCGCGGCGGCAAGGAACCCAACTACTCGGCCGAGCACGTGCGCGCCGCCGCCGCCGAGCTGACCGCCGTGGGCCTGTCGCACAAGCTGATGGTGGATTTCAGCCACGCCAACAGCCGCAAGGACTATCGCCGTCAGATGGAAGTCAGCGCCGATGTGGCCGGCCAGATCGCCGGCGGCGACCGCAGCATCTTCGGCGTGATGGTGGAGAGCCATCTGGTGGAAGGCCGCCAGGATCAGAAACCCGGTTGCGAGCTGAAGTACGGCCAGAGCATCACCGATGGCTGCCTGGGTTGGGACGACACGGAAAAACTGCTGACCCAGCTGGCCGACGCGATCAAGGCTCGCCGCGCCCTGCAGGCTGAGTAAGTCTTGGCGTGACTCAAAGACAATGCCCCGCTTGCGGGGCATTGTCTTGTGCGGCGGAAAGCCTGCCCCTAGCGCGCCGAGACCAGATGGTCGGCCATCTGCTTGATCGCCTGCATTTGCAGGCCCTTCTTCCAGGCATAGGCCGGGCCGGTGTAGCCGAACCAGTCCCAGCAGCCCTGCGGATTCTTCAGCGAGGTCGTGGTCTGCGGATACAGCACCAGGATGTGGTTGCTGTCGGCCCAGTTGTTGTAGCCGGTGTGGGCGTAGAAATCGTCGCCCACTTTGCCGGCGTACTGCTGGCAGCCATGCAGCGCGATATGCACCTTGCAGGCCTCGCCGTCGGCGCAGGCGCGCGGCACATAGACGAAGCCTTCATCGGCCAGGCTGCTGCCGGAGGCGGAGTACGGCTTCTGGTCGAAGCGGACGATATGGCCGGTCAGCGCTTGCGCCTTGGCTTGCAGCGGGCCGTAGATGTGCTGCAGCAGCACTCCGGCCTGGTCATAGCCTTTGCCTTGCCATTCGCAATGGTTGATGTAGGGCGAGGCGGTGACGCTGCAGTCGTTGCCGAAGGCCGGCGTGATCTGGGCATGGCCGGCCGGCAGGCGGCGTTCGTAGGCGATCTGTCCGGCCGGTATGCCGGCCTGGCGGAAGAACTCTGCCGCCACATCCACTACCTGGGTCTTCACCGTGTTGTCATTGCTGCCGCTGAACAGGTAGACGCGGCGCCGGGCCAGCTTGTCCAGCGGGTCGATCTCGCCTTTGGCGGCAAATTGTTTGGCCGATTTGAGCAACTGGGCGGCGGCTGGCGGCTGGCCCGTATTCATGCAGGGGCCGGCGCCGGCGAGCGCGCCTTTGGCGCAGTAGTACGGTCCGCCGGCCACCACGCCGGCGCCGACCACAGAGGCGGAATAAGCGACCTGATATTGCACCGCCATGAAGGCGCCGGAGGACAGGCCGGATACCGAGGACTGGTTTGGATCGCCATGGAAGGCCGGCAGCGGATCGGCCGCCCAGGCCAAGGGCGCCAGCAGGACAGCCAGGCATAGCAAGGATTTGCGGGTCATGAACGCTCCTCAAGAACGTGCCGGCGCGGGCCGGCGGGATGGAAAAGCCAAAGCAGCGCTTGCAAGCGGTGTTCATGATGAAAATGGCAAATGTCGGCAGAAATGGCAATGACAATTGTCGAATCGGCGTCTCTTGGCCAGTTGCCGGCCCAGCTAGCCGCCTCAGGCTTGCGGTTTCGCCAGCACGTCTTTCAGCGCCACCAGCGCGTTGCTGACTGCCGGGCCGCCGGCGTAAAAGGTCAGCTGCAGAATGGTTTCCAGAATCTGCTGTCGGCTGGCGCCGGCGCGCAGCGCCGCCTCGGCGTGCGCCACCAGTTGCGCCAGCGCGAAGCCCTGGGTGGCGCAAGCCGCCACCAGGATCAGCTCGCGGGTGGCGAGATCCAGGCCGGGGCGGGTCAGGATGTGGCCGGTGGCCCAGGCGATGGTCATGTCGGCGAAGTCTGGGCTGATGTCGGCCACCGCCGCCACTCGCTCGCCGCCGCTATGGCCGCCGTGCAGAAATTCGATCAACTCCAGGCCCTGCTGATACTGCGCGTCTTGGCGAATCATGGCTAAGCTCCTTGCTGGTTGGATGATGCGAATGCATCTGACATTCAGTGTCGCCAAAGCTTCCCGCCAGATAAACCAGGCTGGAGTGTGATCACTTGTTCACGCAGGTTTTGAATGCCGGAGCCGGCCTGTCGATCGCCGGCTCCGGCGGCGCTATTGGAGATCAGCGCGCGGCGGCGGCGGTGCTGCCGCCGATCAGCTTGGCGATCGAGCTCGCCAGCGTGGCGTTGGGCAGGGCGAAGAACAGGCCGCCGCGGCCGTTCTGGGCGCTGGCGCAGTTGCCGGACAGCGCGCCCTCCTGGTTCATGTCGCCGAAGATGGCGTAGGCGGTGCCGTTGCCGGTGCTCACGCCTATTTTGGCGTGGTTGAAGTTGTAGCCCATGCCGCCTTTCAGCGAGAACGAGCGTCCGGCCCAGCTGCCGGAAGTGGCGATGGCCACCGGGCCCGGCGTCGGCAGGCTGCTGTCCCAGCAGGCTGGCGCGCCGGCCCGGCTGGTGGAGGGGATGGCGATGCTCTTGCTGCCCTCCCACCAGGTGGCCGCGCGCAGCGGCACGCCGCCGAGTTCGGCCGACACCAGTTGCCACGGCGGCACTTGCAGCGCCGACGGCTTGGCGATCAGCGTGACCCCGCTGGACAGCTTGCTGACTTGCGGCGTCGAGCTGTCAGACTGCTGCCCCAGCTGGCTGACCGCATTTTGGATATCGGCCGGGCCGCCGTTCTTGACGATCTGCGGGTTGCCCGGGTCGGTCACCACGCTGGCGTTGGCCAGGCCCTGCAACACGGCCAGCGTGTCGGCGTGGCTCAGCTTGAGCGCGAAGAAATGCTGGCTGACCTTGACGTCGTTGTCCTGCACGCAGCCCAGGGTGTTGCCGTCGCTGCCGCGCGGATACTGCGCGCTGCCGGAGGCCGGCCACGACGGCGTGCTCACCTGCATCACCACGCCATTGCCCTGGTTGTCCCACGCCAGCACGCCCTTGGAGTGG
>NZ_JAELTR010000075.1:0-15412 GCF_016428945.1 Chromobacterium sp. ASV23 | reverse complement strand
AGATAACGCTCCGCCAGATGGGTCAGCGCTTGCGGATCGCCATGGCGCGCCTGCTCGCGCAGCTCGGCCAGCGACATGCGGTAATAGCGGGCGTCTATCTGGTAACCCAGCTTGCGCAGCTGCTGCTTGCGCGCCTTTTCCTCCGCGCTTTCCTGCGCCGCGGCCGGATGCTGCCCGGATGATGGCACTGCGGGATCGCCGCCCACCGCGAAGCTGAAACCCTCCGCCACAGGCTTGGTGCCGCCCTGGCCTGCCGCTTCCCCCGTCCCGTTCCGCAGCTCGGTGCCGGGCTGCGCCGCGAGGGCCGGCTGGCCGCCGGCCCCTGCGGAATGAACGGGCAGCCAGAACCATGCCGCCGCGGCCGCTGTCCCGGCAGTCGCAATCAACAGTAAGGTTGCCCTTTTCATCGTCAGATCCGCGTCATGCAGCTATTGAAGCCATTGGCGTAGCCATAGCGGGAGTAGTAGTCGCGCTGCGACGGGGTGCCATGCTCCTGGTAATCTGCCGCGTCGCGCGCCGAGGCCACCGCGTTCTCGATGAAGCTGGGGTAGCGCAGATTGGTTTCGGCGTATTTGGCGAAAGTGCCGCCCACGCAATCCGCCTGCAGCTCCTGCATCGGCGGCCGGCGGTCGATCCCGCGAGTGAATTGAACAGAATGCCCCCACTCATGCGCCAGAATGAACTTGGCCACGTAGTTGCCATAGCTGTTTTCCTGCTGCTGCAGGAAACTGGTGCCAACGCTGATGGTATACGGGCCGCAGGCCATGGCGCTGGTCTCCGGCTCGCCGCAAGCATTTTGGTCCACATAGACCGTGGGCCTGGCGTAACTGCCCAGAAAACCGCGAATCTCGCCGGCGCTGGCCTGGATGTAGCTGTTGTTCACCGGCATCGCCAGCGCGCCTTGGCCTGCCAGAGCCGCCCCGAGGACGAACAGGCGGATGAATCGATGGGTCATGATCTCTTTCTCCTTGTTGTGTGGTGCCACGGAGATTTATTTATGCAATATGGGTATTGAGGTTTGAAAGAATCAATTCTGCTAAACGCCCAACTTGATATGCATATTGCATTTCATGGCTTTATCGTCCCCTCCCGCCAGAGTCCCCCGAAAAACAACCACCCAAAACTAAAGCGAGCCGCCTCTCGGCGCTCGCTTTAGTTTTTCACTTCCCGTCCCAGGCTCAGGCGGCTTGACCAGTGGCCGCCAGCACGATCTCGCGGATGCACACCCGTTGCGGCTGGCCGTAAGCATAGGCGATGGCCTGGGCGACATCGTCTGCCGCCAGCACGCCGCCCATCTGCTGCTTCCACTCCTGATAACCGGCCTTGATCGCCTCGTCGGTGGTATGGCCCAACAGCTCGGTTTCCACCGCGCCCGGCGCGATGGTGATGACCCGCACGCCCTGCCCGGATACTTCCTCGCGCAGGTTTTCCGAGATCGCATGCACGGCGAACTTGGTGCCGCAATAGGCTACGTGGCTGGGAAAGGTCTTGCGGCCAGCAATCGAGCTGATATTGATGATGGTGCCGCGGCCGCGCGCCTGCATGCCGGCCAGCACCGCATGGATGCCGTTGAGCAGGCCCTTGACGTTGACGTCCAGCATGCGCTGCCATTCGTCCGGATCCTGCTGCGCCATTGCGCCCAGCAACATCACGCCGGCATTGTTGACGATGGCGTCTGCCGGACCATACTTGGCCTCCGCTTCCGCCAGCGCTTGCCGCATGGCGGCGCGGTCAGTCACGTCTACCTGGCGGCACAGGGTATTCGGCAGCGCCAAGGCTTCCAGCCGCTCCACGCGGCGGGCCAGCAGCAACAGCGGATGGCCCGCCTGGGCGAACAGTTTGGCAGTAGCGGCGCCGATGCCGGAACTGGCGCCGGTGATCACGATCAGGGGCTTGTTCATGGATTGTCTCCTTCCATAAAAAAAAACGATGCAGAGTTAATGCATGGCAGTATAGTGAGCCTATATCGCCCTAAAAAATGATAAAAACCACTATCAGCCATCGGATTTTTCTATGGATATTCGCCAACTCAAGGCTTTTGTCGCCGTATTCGAAGAGCGCAGCATCACACTGGCGGCGCAACGGCTGTTCGTCACCCAGCCCACGCTGTCAGTCACCATCCGCCAGCTGGAAGAGGAACTGGGAACCGCATTGTTTGAGCGTCTGCCTCGCGGCGTGGCCGTCAGCGAGCATGCCAGGCTGCTGTACCCGCAAGCGCGGCGGATGCTGGCGCAAGCCGACGCCCTATCGAGAATGTTTCGCCAACAGCAAGACTGTCTGCCCTTGCGCGTGGGAATCGATCCAGACATCAGCCGCAGCCAGCTGGAAAGCTTGCTCGCGCGAATCGCCGCGGCGAAACCGGGGATTCTGGCCGAGGTGGTGGAAGGCTGCGATGGAGACGTCAGGCTGGCCGCGGAGGATGGCCGTTGCGAAGACGAGCTTTTCCAGCCGCTATGGGAAGAGGATTTCGTGCTGGCGGTGCCGTCTGGGCACGCCTTGGCTGCCTGCGCCGAAGCAGACCCGGCGCTGCTGGATGAGCCGGACTGGATCATCTGCCCTGGCCACCCCAGCCATCAGCGACTGTTGGACCTGCACGCGGCCGCCGCGCCATCCCTGGCGGTGGCGGCTCGCGCCGGCAGCCTGAGACTGGCCGCTCACATGGCCGCCGCGGGGATGGGAGTGGCGCTGCTGCCCGCCTCGCTGGCGGCAGACCATCCCGGCTTGCGGGCGGTAGCGCTGGCCGGGGCGCGGCCTACTCGGCGAGTCGGCCTGTGCTATCCGGCGCAAGCGCTGGAGCTGCCTGCGCTGCAGGCATTGCAGGAAAATTTGGATGCTTACAGCGGCAGCGGCGCGGCCAGGCCGTAGTTGTAGATCAGCATGGAGGCGGTGAACAGCATGACGAAGCCGATCAGGCAATCCAGCACGCGCCAGCTGACCGGTTTTTCGAACAACGGCGCCAGCTTGCCGGCAAACAAGCCGATGATGCCGAACCACAACACGGAGGCGCACAGGCTGCCCAGCAAGAAGGACAGATTGGCCTCTTCGCCGTAGACAGTGGACACGCCGCCGATCAGCACCACGGTATCCAGCCAGACATAAGGATTAAGCAGCGTCACCACCAAGATGGTGCGAATGGCGCGTTTGCGGTCGCGCTCCACGCTTCCCGCCAGCGACATGCCGCCGGCGCTCCACGCGGCGTGGAAAGACTTGAAGCCCAGCCACAAGATGAAGGCCGCGCCGCCCCAGGTCACCACGCTGAGAAAGCCCGGGATGCCGGCCACCACCTTGCCCATGCCCAGCACGCCGCTGGCAATCAAGAGAATATCCGCGACGATGCAGATGGCGATGATGGGCAGGACATGGCTGCGCCCTATGCCTTGGCGCAGCACATAGGCGTTTTGCGGGCCGATGCCGACTATCTGGCTGAACGAGATGCCCAGCGCGGAGAGAAAAACACTGAAATTGAACATAGCCTGCTCCTGAATCGTTAGCAGGCAGATTAACCGCAGATAGATAGTTAAGTAAAACTAATAAAAATCATGATACATAAGCAGGATTAATACTGTGCACATCCATGCCGCACAGATTCCAGTCGCGCACCCATCCGGGCAGCTCATGCGCCGCCAAAGGCGGCGAAATGCCATAGCCCTGCCCGTCATGGCAGCCTATCTCCTGCAGCCGCTGCCAGATCGCCCGGCTCTCCACGCCCTCCACCACCAGCTTGCGGCCGGTATAATGCGCAAACGACAGCATGCTGCGGATGATGGCCTCGTTGCCGGGCATGTCCAGCAGCAGGCGGACGAAACGCTGGTCAATCTTGATGGTGTCGAAGGGCAGTTGCTGCAAATGCACCAGCGACGACGCGCCGGTGCCGAAATCGTCCAGCGCGATGGACAGCCCCAGATCGCGGCAACGCTCCAGCTTGGCCGTGATTTGCTCCGCCTCCTGCTGGGTGACGCTCTCCAACACCTCCAGCTCCAGGAATCCATCAGGCATAGGATGGCTTTCCAGCAGCGCGTTGAGCAGGGGCAGGAAATCGTCGTGCTTCAGCGTGGCGGCGGAAAGATTGACGCTGACCGGTATCGACTGCCCCTGGCTGCGCCACTCGCTGGCCTGGCGCACCGCCTCGCGCAGCACCCACCAGTCCAGCTCCCGCATCAAACCGCTATTCTCGATGGCGGGGAAGAACTCGCCGGGCAGGACAAAACGGCCATCGCGCACCCAGCGCACCAACGCTTCCGCGCCTTCGATGCGGTTGGTCTGCAAATTGATCTTGGGTTGAAAGTAAAGCCTTAGCTCGCCGCGCGGCACTGCCATGGCGAAGGCGCTGCGCATCGCGTGCAGGCGGTGGATTTCCTCGTCCAGCGCCGCGTCGTAGTGGCGGCAATGGCCGCCGCCCTGCTCCTTGGCGCGATTCAGCGCCAGATTGGCCCGCCGCAGCAGGCTGGCGGGATCGCACGGTCCGGCCGGGCTGACCGCCACGCCGACGCTGCAACGCGCCTCCACCGTGACGCCCATCACTTCTACCGGCAGCGGCAGCTGCCGCAACACCGCGTCCACCAGCGCCTGGGCGCGGTCTACCCGCTCGGTGCAGGCCATGAAACGGGACGCGCCCACCCGGCCGACGTGTCCGAAGGGATAGATGGCGTCGCGCAACCTGCGCGCCATCTCGCACAGCACCATGTCGCCGCCGTCGTAGCCGAGCCTAGCGTTGATATCGTGAAAGCCTTCCACCGCGACAGCCAGCACCGCCACCTGACTGCCGCCATGCCTGGCGCCCAACAGACGGCCGATCAAGTCCTGCATCTGGCTGCGGTTGGGCAGGCCGGTCAAGGCATCGTGGCGGCTGAGAAAATCGAGTTCGGTTTCGATGCGCTGGCTGCGCTCCAGCGCCTCATGCCGCTCCAGCGCGCGGCCGATCTCGCGCGCCATCACGTCGAACAGGGCGAGCCGGGTTTGATCGAAGAAGCCGCAGTGCCGGGAATGCAGCGCCAACACGCCGATGACCTGCTGGCGCGCCAGCAGCGGCGCCACCAGCAAGCTGCCCTCGTCCAGGCCGCCAAGCCCATCGCGCCAGCCATGCAGGCCGGAATCATTGCGCACATCGTTGCTGACTTGCAGGGCGCGGCTGCGAACGGCGCGGACCGCCGGATTGGCTTCATGGCCGGCATCCAGCCGGACAAAGGAGAACATCTCCTCGCCTGGCGTGCTCCAGCCCTGATGCGCCAAGGCGGTCATCTGCAACTCGCCGCCATCCAGCATGCCCACCCAGGCGATATTGAAAGAGGATTCCTGCACGCATACATCGCAAACCGACTGCAGCATCACTCGGCGATCCACGCTGTCGGCCAGCGCCAGCGTGACGCCGCTCAAGGTGGAGTACAAGGCCGATATCGACTGCAGATGCTGCTGGCAGGAAGCCGATTCTTGCTGGATGCCGCGCTGGTAACCATGAGTTTTCAGCATCTGATCCAGCAGGATGCGCTTGCGCAACAGCCGCGCGGCCTCGGCGGCGGCCTCTTCGGGCAGCGGCGCTTGCGCCAGGCTGGCCAGCAGATGCGCCTGCACCCGCTCATACAGGCCGGACATCCAATCCAGGCCGATGCCCAGCCGGCAATAGGCTTCGCCGGCCTGGCTGAGCTGGCGGGCCCGCGCTTCGTCCAAAGGATGGCGCAGCAGCTTTTCCCAATCCTGCAACAAGCGCTCCACCGCCGCATCCAGGCAGCCCGCCTGTTGCAGCAGCAGCTCAGACTCGCGCTCGCTCTTCAGCAGATGCCAATACAGCTCCTTGGCCAGCAAGGGCCTTCGCGCCAGGCAAAGCTCGGCGTAGCGCGGCAATTGCGCCAGGTGTTCGGCCCGGATGCCGATAAAACGGCACATCCCCGCCAGGAGTGCCTTGTCTTCCGTCTGCATCTTCACATTCCGCGCCTGATTTGCATCAGGTCCGCCCCTTGCCCGCATCCATCGCTGCAATCATGACAACCCGCCCATGAGCGAGCTTTTTCTTGTATTGTGTTCCGGCGTCCCGATTCTGCGGCTGGCGGCAAGCCCATGGCGCGCAATCGAGATGCCGAAACCGGAACATGCCACGACGCTGGCTTTTAAGCAAGTCCAGCGGCATTGTTAAGCGGTATTATTAATCGGATTTTTACTCATACCTCTTCGGTGAGCGACTCTTGCTAGATCCAAGACAACTGCAGACCCTGGCGGCGGTGGCGGAAACCGGCGGATTCGACAAGGCTGCGAAAAAGCTGTTCCTGACCCAATCCGCCGTGTCGCAACGCATACGCCAGCTCGAAGAACTGCTGGGGCAGCCCGTTCTAACCCGCACGGTGCCGGCGGAGGCGACCGAAAGCGGCCGCCAGCTGCTGCAGCACTATCAGCAGCTGCTGCTGATGGAAGGCCAGCTGTTGCAAAAACTCAACCCCGCCACCCGGCAACGCGAATTCACCACGCTGGCGGTGGGCGTCAATGCCGACAGCCTGGCCACCTGGTATATGCAGGCGGTGGCGCCGGTATTGTCGGAGCGCGACCTGCTGCTCGACATCGTGGTGGACGACCAGGACCACACCCACGAACTGATGCGCACCGGCCACGTGATCGGCTGCGTCGGCACGCGCCCGGTGCCCATCCAGGGCGGGATCCAGCATTATCTGGGCGCGATGCGCTACCTATGCCTGGCCACGCCGGCATTCGCCGCCCGCTATTTTCCCAACGGCGTGGACCATGCCACGCTGGCGCGCGCGCCGTCCATCCTGTTCAGCCGCAAGGACGCGGTGCAGGGCCAGTTTCTGCGGCAGGCCGCCGGCTACGATGGCAGCTTTCCCAGCTTCACCATCCCATCGGCGCAGGGCTTCGTGGAACTGACGCGGCAAGGACTGGCCTATTGCCTGCTGCCGGAGCTGCTGCTGGAAGACGACTTGGCCAGCGGCAAACTGATAGACCTGTTTCCAGGCCAATACATAGACATTCCGCTGTACTGGCATCACTGGCGCGTAGAGTCGCAGCTGTCGCATGCGCTGACCGAAGCGATGCTGGACTATTGCGGACGATACTTGCGCCAAGACAAAGTGAAACAAGCCGAGCAATAGCAGAATCCATTCGACAACACGCTTGGGATCGGCGCGGCAAGCCTGCATTGACAAGGCCTTCGCCCTGTCGCATCATCCGACGCCGACCTGGTTTTATGGAGGCAGCATGACCAGCAATCAGCATGTACCCAGCAATGAACAGTGGGCAGAACTGGAAATGGCAGCGCGTCTGGCCGCGAAACAGGCTTACGCGCCCTATAGCAAGTTCTCCGTCGGCGCCGCCATTCTCGATGGCAACGGCAAAATCCACATCGGCTGCAATGTGGAAAACGCTTCATTCGGCCTGACCAACTGCGCGGAGCGCACCGCCGTTTACGCCGCGCGCGCCAATCAAGGCATGCAGGAAGTGACCGCCGTGTGCATCTACACCCCCACCGACACCCCTACCCCGCCCTGCGGTGCCTGCCGCCAGGTGCTGAACGAATTCGGCCCGACCATGCGAGTGCGCGCCATCTGCGATGGCGACGAGATGATAGACACCACGCTGGACCTGCTGCTGCCGGGCGCCTTCGGCCCCAAAAATCTGCAGGAACCCGTGGCCTGACCATCAATCGGTTCAGCCGCTCTAAACACAAAACGGAAACCCGAAGGTTTCCGTTTTGTGCTTCTCATCCGCACTCAAGCGCCAGCTACATGGCATAGCAAACCCAGCTGCTGCGCGGCTGGCAACCAAAGCAGCAACTGCGCGCGCTGACGCCCAGCCTCGTCCGCATCAGCAGAGCGGCACAACGCATCGGATACGGAACCGCCGTCGCGCATGGCACGCAGCAGCTGGTATTGCCATGGGTCAAGCGCATGAATCTGCACTCGCCATTGCGTCCTGGCCAAGGCCAACATGCAATGCCTGGCCTCCGGCTGCGGCGGCTCCGCATCTTCGCGCCGCAAAGCCTGCCAATACTCATGCACCGGCAGCGTGGTTTCCAACAGCCTGACGCTGGCCGGAACGCGCAGGCCGGCAAACGGATCGGCGGCGGCCAGCAGCGACAGCCACTCGTCCAGCGGGGCCTGCTCCATCGTCTCCACCCCCATCGCCCGCGACGCCTCCACATAGGCCCGCTCCAAGCTGGCCAACTCCACCGGCAGCCGGCACGATGATTGGTCTCCATCCGGCTGGCTGGCCGCCAGGAAAGCGGCGAAGCCGGCGCCCAGATCATGCAAGGAGGGCGAGCGCGGCGGACGAGAAGCGATATAGCCGCGCGCGAACAGGTCAAACAACGACGGCCCCAGCAGCTTGAGCAGCATGGGGTAGTCGGCGCGCAAACACTCCAGCAGCCGCTGCCAGTAGCCGTGATGGTAGATGCCGATGCGGTCGAGACGATCGCCGCGCGGAGGGGCGGACACGATGTTTTCATCGACGCCGAGGCTGCGCGCGGCCAAGGCCAGCCCATGCGGCAAGCCCTTGCACGCCGTCATGGCCGTCAGCAGCCAGAGCTGGCTGTCAAGCAAGGCAGGCTGACTCATGACTTTCCTTTCCGCCGGGCAAAGTTTCCGGCGCCTGTTCGTCCAACAGCCGGCGCGCCTTGCCCAGCTCCGACAGCAAGTCCGGATACGGCGGAATATCCGCGTCCCACTCCAGCAGCGTGCTAACGCCGCCGCAATGCCGCTGCGCTTGCAGATAGAGCTGCCAGACCGGTTCCGGCACCGGATGATCATGGGTATCGATCAGGCAGTCGCCGCAGTCGCTGGGCCCCGCCAGATGAATCTGCACGATATGCTCGGCCGGCAATTGGCGAATGTAGTGCGCCGGATCGAAGCCATGGTTGTAGCCGGAAACATAGACATTGTTGACATCCAGCAGCAGGCCGCAGCCGCACTCCTGCGCCAGCCGCGACAAGAAGGCCCACTCCGGAATCGTGGAGTGAGAAAATTGCAGATAGCTGCTGGGATTCTCCAGCACCAGCGGACGACCCAGGAAATCCTGCACCTGGTTCAGCCGGTCTCGCACATGCCGATAGCTCTCCTCAGTCAGCGGCAGGGGCAGCAGATCATGCGAGTTGACCGCCGCCACGCCGGTCCAGCACAGATGATCGGACAACCACGCCGGCCGCAGCTCTTCGGCCAGCCGGCGCAGTTGTTCCAGATAGCCCCGGTTCAGCGGATCGCAGCTGCCGATGGAGAGCGAGACCCCATGCATCACAATAGGCACGGCTTGCCTTAGCCCATCCAGCGCGTGCCTGGCATAGCCGTGGTGATCGATGAAGTTTTCACTGATGATCTCGAACCAGTCGACGCCGGCGCCATGCTCGGCAATGTGCGGCAGATGCACAGTGCGCAAGCCCACGCCGAAACCGAGATTGGGCAAGCCTAACCGGGGCTGGGTCACTGCGATCTCCTTGTCAGGTCGACGGCGGCAGGGCGATACGCAGCGGCGTCGGATTCGGCGGATCGCTCACATTGACACCAGGCGCACGCTTGGCCATTACCTCGCGGTAGGCCTGCCAGGCCTTGTCGTACACCGCCTCGCCGACGGCGAAGTCCAGCGTCTGCGGCAAGGGCTGGCTGGCATGCTCCGGCCCGACAAAGTCGTACAGCTTCATCTTGCCCTGGCTGGGGAATAGCTGCGACGCCGAGATAGGCACCGCGCAGCCGCCGAAGCTGGCGCACTTGTTGTCGCTGGGGGCGCTATACAGATCAGACCCCGGCGTCGGCGACGGTCCGCCGCATTGGCCGCAGGAAGCGCCTGCGGCATGCGCGTGCATCGTCGGCGCGGCTCGGCGCATCGCCGAACAGGAGCCGCCGCCGCTATCGCTCTGGACAAAGCCGCAGCCGCCTTCAGCCTTGCAACTATTGGAGCCGCGACAGGTGTGGTAGATCTCGATGGCGGCGCAAGTTTGGTCGAACGACCCATCAAGACTCATGCCCTGGCAGGCATGGTACAACCTACCGGCCTCGCGCTGCCCCACGCCCAGCGATAAGTCCGGCGCCTTGCCGAACACTGCCCAGCACAAGGAGACGCGGTCGCCCGAACCCACCATGGACGGATACGGGAAAGTCGCCTTTTGGTTTTCCCAATAGTTGTTCAGCACCGTGGTGATGCCTGCGATGGCGCCCACCGACACCTGGCTCAGTACCGAATACATCGTTCGGTCCTGCCTCAAGGTATTCAACGCGTCTGCCACCTGGGCCGGAGCGGGAATGTTCTTAGGCGCGGTGGCGGGATTGTATTCGGCATTGGTCAGCATGCCGGCCGTCCAGCGGTTGCCGCGAGCATGCCATTGCTCCCAGGTCTCGATCCGGCTTAACAGCAGGTACAGTTCGGTGAAGCGCTCATAATGGGTCCACTCCGAACTGTCGCAGCGCGCGGCCGCGTCCGCCGAGGGCACTTGCCCGCCGTCGCCGTCATAAGACGGGTAATCCACATCCAACGCGGTGCGATCTTCCCGGTACGGCTCCTTCACCTCCTGCAAGAGGGCGCCGCGGCGGTAGCGTCGCAGGCTGATTTCGGCGCCCTCGCCCTGGTCGGTGATGGCCGCCATCATGTCTATGGCCTTGTTGAACGAGCGGTCGCCATCCGTAAAGTCCTCCTGCGTGAACAGCGTGGACATCTGCGGAAACTCTTTCATCGGATGGCTCGGATTGCTGGCGCCATGCACATTGAACAAGTCCTGCTGCACCGAATCCGACATCGCCAATTTGTCCCACAGCGTCTTGCCGTCGGTGTATTCGATGCTGATGTACTGAGCCAGGCATTCGTACATCCAGCCTATGGTGCCGAACATAGGCAGGTCTTGCACACCCATCGTCGGCTTCCAGCCGGCGAACGGCACCTGCGGGAAGTAGCGGGCCTGCACTTGCGGCGGCTGCTTGGACAGTTCGGCGCGGGCCGCGCCCTCCGGCTGCTCGATGGCCCGGAACAGGGCGATCTGGTTTTCATTGAGCGCTTCCAGGTTCACCTGGACGTTGCGGTAGGTATCGGTGTCGCGCAGATTGATGATGTGCGGCAGCACCGACTGCTGCGGCCCATAGCAGATCCAGCCCAGATCCTTGTCCACCAGCGCCGGCGGCGTGAAATCCGGCTTGACCCCCATGGCGGTAGCCAGGTTGCCGGCCATCTGCAGATGCAGCATTTCCTGGATGAACACGCTGAAGATGATGTTGAAGGCGCGCTCGTTGTCGTTGCTCGCCTTGGCAACCGGCGCCGCGCCCGGCCACTGCCGGCCGCGATAGTAATCCTGGCCTTTGCTATTGATTTGGTGGGTGCCCTGAATCGAGTACATTGTGGTCATGTACAGCGGGATGGTGAACAACTCCACGCTGACCGCCGCCTGGATGATGGCGCGAGCGGCCGACTTGTCGCTTTCCAACTCGTTCAGACTGCGGTCGCAGATAGGCGCCATCCTGGCGCCGAGAACCGGAATTTCCATCTCATCCTCCTAAGAGAGCGCGCAAGGCGCAAGGCTGGGCACTGCCTTATGAATTTAGAAATTACTACTGGATATAAAAGCCCCGAATGGATATCTAAGGAATACTACTGACCTTAAGCGCAGCCTGGGAATCGGCGCCAGGCCATTTTCCAGCCGCAGAAAAACCCCGCCTGCGTCGCACGGCGGGGTTGTATGCAGCCCGGATCAGTGGCTTAGCGTCCGCCCAGAATGGCCTGCGCCACCGCCTCGGCGATCTTGATGCCGTCCACCCCCGCCGACAGAATGCCGCCGGCGTAGCCGGCGCCCTCGCCGGCTGGGAACAGCCCCTTGACGTTCAGGCTCTGGTAGTCGTCGCCGCGCGTGATGCGTAGCGGCGAGCTGGTACGGGTTTCCAGGCCAGTCAGCACCGCATCGTGCAGATCATAACCGCGGATCTGGCGCGCAAAATGCGGAATCGCCTCGCGCATCGCCTCCACGCAGAAGTCCGGCAGAATGCGCGCGAGGTCCGTCATGGTCACGCCCGGCTTGTACGACGGCTCCACCTCGCCCAGCTTGGTGGACGGTTTGCCGGCCATGAAGTCGCCCAATAGCTGCGCAGGCGCGAAGTAGTCGCCGCCGCCCAGGTCGTAGGCCTTGCTCTCCAACTCGCGCTGAAAATCCAGACCGGCGAGCGGGCCGCCCGGGTAATCGACTTCCGGCGAGATGCTGACCACGAAGCCGGAATTGGCGTTGCGCTCGTTGCGCGAATACTGGCTCATGCCGTTGGTGACCACGCGTTTCTCTTCCGAGGTGGCCGCCACCACGGTGCCGCCCGGGCACATGCAGAAGCTGTACACCGCGCGGCCGTTGCTGGCGTGGTGCACCAGCTTGTAGTCGGCGGCGCCCAGGATGGGATGGCCGGCATACTTGCCCCAGCGTGCCTGGTCTATCAGCGATTGCGGGTGTTCTATGCGCACACCGATGGAAAACGGCTTGGCCTCCATATACACACCTCGCTTTTCCAGCATCTGGAAGGTGTCGCGCGCGCTGTGGCCCAGGGCCAGCACCACGTAATCGCTGAGCACCTCGCCGCCGTCGGCCAGCTTCACGCCGCGGATGCGGCCGTTTTCCAGAATCACGTCGTCTACGCGCTGCTCGAAGCGGATTTCACCGCCAAGGGCGATGATCTCGGCGCGCATATTCTCCACCATGCTGACAAGGCGGAAGGTGCCGATGTGCGGGCGGGCCAAGTAAAGGATTTCTTCCGGCGCGCCGGCCTTGACGAACTCGGTCAGCACCTTGCGGCCCAGATGGCGCGGGTCTTTGATCTGGCTGTACAGTTTGCCGTCGGAGAAGGTGCCGGCGCCGCCTTCGCCGTATTGCACATTGGATTCGGTATTGAGCTGGCTCTTGCGCCACAGGCCCCAGGTATCCTTGGTGCGCTGGCGCACTTCCTTGCCGCGCTCCAGTACGATGGGCTTGAAGCCCATTTGGGCCAGGATCAGCGCGGCGAAAATGCCGCAGGGGCCGAAGCCAACCACCACCGGCCGCTGCTTCAGCTCGGCTGGCGCCTGGCCGACATAGTAGTAGTTGGTGTCAGGCGTGGGCGCCACGCGGCGATCGCCCTTGAAACGGGCGAACAGCTTGTCTTCATTGGCCACATCGACATCAATGATGTAGACCAGGCTCATCACGCCCTTGCGCGCGTCGTAGCTGCGCTTGAACACGGCAAAACCGCGAACGTCTTCGGCCGCCACTTTCAGAAAATCCGCCACGGCTGCGGCCAGCTCCTCCGGAGTATGATCCAGCGGCAGTTTCAGTTCGGAAATACGCAACATAAAAATCCAGTACCAGGTTGGTGTCTATTCAACGAGGCGCCATTGTAGCGGCAAACGGACGCGGCGGCACGACCCAGGTCAAGCCGCCGATTGCAATGCGTTCGGATGTTGACTATAGCCTTCTGTATAGTTCCCGCCGTCCGCCTATGGACTCCTGATGACAGCCGACGGCCCGCACCACCATTCCCCGCCCGCCTCCGCTCTGCGCCAAAGACGCGGCAGGCCTGCATGGGCGCACCGAAGATTTTGGCGTATCAGGAGCAAGACCATGAATCTGGAAATGCTGACGCAACCGATCATCCGATCAGCAATACAGGCATTGCAGCAGGGAGACCACTCCGCGTGGCTGGCTCAATTCAGCCCGGACCTCACCTTCACCGACGAGGGTCTGCCCGCCAACTTCCTCAAGTTCAGCGAACACGCCATGGGGCATGAGCGCTTCACGCGCATAGACCGCGTGGAGAATCAGGGCTTGGATATCTATGGAGCCTTCCACAGCGACCGCTGGGGAGATTTCGAGACCTTCTTCAAATTCCAGCTGGGCGGCGACGGCAAGATCCGCCAACTGGACATCGGCCAAGTCAGCCCCTTGGGCTAACCCGGCTCCGGCGTATGAAAGCGGCGCCTTCGCGGTGCCGCAAGCCTTGCACGCCGGCTCAAGCCACCCGCGCCAGCCTGCCGCCGTCTTCGTCCGGCGATTCGAAGCGCTTCCAGTCCACGATCATCACCTGGCTCAGGCCGCAATCGCGCGCCAACTGCGCTTCTATCTCTTCCAAGACCATATGCCCATGAATCACGCCGTTGATGACGACTTCGGCGCGGCGCATCACGCTATCGTCCGCGCTGACAAACCAGATGCAGTAACGACTCATCGGCAATCCTCCGGCTGGTGGTGCTGCGACACTGATGGAGATGTAAATATGGTCTGAATTGCCACTGCGCCGCAAGCCCGAATGCGCGCGATGCCGTTTTCCGCTGCGGCGGCATGGCAAACACGCCACGCCTTGCGCCTTATCGCGCCAGCGCCTCACGCAAGACAGACCAAGCCTGAGCCTTGGCCTCGAGCGGCAAGGTATGCGCCGGACTGGACGACGGCAGATCGATCAGCAGCAGATCGTCGCCGCAAGACTTCAACTGCCGCCGGCCGATTTTGGCTGCCGTGCCGCCGTTGAACGCCACGGCGCGCAGCGCCGGCAGCCCGCCCAGCAAATCAAGCAGCGCATTATGTTTCTGATTGCGGATGGCGGCGTCCAGGCTGCCCTTGCGCTCGGCCTGCGCGATGACGTCCCACAAGCCCACGCCATGGGCCAACAACGATTCCAATCTCGCGGGGTATGGCAGCGCGCGCAGATCGACGCGAATGACCGCGCCCAGCAGTTCCCAGAATTTATTGTGGGGATACGCGTAATACTGCCCGGCGGCCAAAGAGGCGTCGCCGGGCAGCGAACCCAGGATCAGCAAACGGGTATGGCTGTTTACCACCGGGGCAAAGCAGCGCTTGTCTCCTGGCGACATATCTCAGAACAGCTGTCCCTGCTGACGCGCCAGCCAGGCCTTGACCGGGCCAAAGGTCTTGCGATGCGCCGGCAGGATGCCGTGGGATTCGATCGCCGCCAGATGCTCCGCCGTGGGATAGCCCTTGTGGCGGGCGAAGCCGTATTGCGGGTGCAGGACATCCAGCGCCACCAGTTCGGCGTCGCGCGCGGTCTTGGCCAGGATGGACGCGGCGGAAATGGCCGCGACCTTGGCATCGCCCTTGACGATGGCCTCCCCCGGAACCGGCAGTTGCTTGGGCACGCGATTGCCGTCTATCTGCGCCAATGCCGGCCGTACCGACAATCCTTCCACCGCGCGCGTCATCGCCAGCATGGTCGCCTGCAGGATATTGAGCTTGTCGATCTCGTCCACGCTGGCGCTGGCGATGCACCAAGCCAGCGCGTCGCGCTTGATCAGCTCGGCCAGCGCGTCGCGCCTCGCCTCGCTCAGCACCTTGGAATCAGCCAGGCCGTCAATGGGCTTGGCCGGGTCCAAAATGACCGCCGCGGCGAATACCGCGCCAGCCAGCGGCCCCCGGCCGGCTTCGTCCACGCCGGCCAGCAAGGGACTCAATTGCATCGCGCCACATCCAGCACCGCGCGGG
>NZ_JAELTR010000074.1:0-15692 GCF_016428945.1 Chromobacterium sp. ASV23 | reverse complement strand
GGGAGTAATCCTTAGCTTCGCCACCGAACTTCTTGGACAGAATGGTGGTGATAGCGGCGGTCAGAGTGGTTTTACCATGGTCAACGTGACCGATGGTGCCGACGTTTACGTGCGGTTTGGTCCGCTCAAACTTTTCTTTTGCCATTTTGCAAAAATCCTTAATTAAAGAACATTAGATCGGGACTGGCCGGACAAATCGAGATGCCGGCCAGCCTCAGCGCGCATTACTTCTTGGCGGCCATTACGGCTTCAGCAACGTGCTTCGGAGCCTCGGAGTAGTGCTTGAACTCCATGGAGTAAGTAGCACGGCCTTGGGTCGCGGAACGCAGGTCGGTGGAGTAACCGAACATCTCGGCCAGCGGTACTTCGGCCTTGATCTTCTTGCCACCCAAACCGTCATCGTCCATGCCTTGAACCATGCCGCGGCGACGGTTCAGGTCACCCATCACGTCACCCATGTACTCTTCCGGAGTTTCCACTTCCACGGCCATCATCGGCTCGAGGATGCACGGACCAGCGCGGCGCATGGCTTCCTTGAATGCCAGCGAGCCTGCCAGTTCGAACGCGATCTGCGAGGAGTCGACGTCGTGGTAGGAACCGAAGGTCAGACGCACAGTCACGTCCACCACCGGGAAGCCGGCAAGGATACCGCTACCCAGAGTGTTCTGGATACCCTTGTCGACGGACGGAATGAATTCACGCGGAATCACGCCACCCTTGATCTCGTCGAAGAACTTGTAGCCCTGGCCTTCGCCGGACGGTTCCAACGTGATCACTGCATGACCGTACTGACCCTTACCACCAGACTGCTTAACGTGCTTACCTTCAACATCGGTAACCGTCTTGGTGATGGTTTCGCGGTAGGCCACTTGCGGAGCGCCGACGTTGGCTTCCACGCCAAATTCGCGCTTCATGCGGTCAACCAGAATTTCCAGGTGCAGTTCGCCCATACCGGAAATGATGGTTTGGCCGGATTCTTCGTCGGTACGCACGCGGAACGACGGGTCTTCCTTGGCCAGGCGGTTCAGGGCAACGCCCATCTTTTCCTGGTCAGCCTTGGTCTTCGGCTCAACGGCGACGTGAATCACCGGATCCGGGAACTCCATGCGCTCCAGGATGATTTCGGCGTCAACGGCGCACAGGGTTTCACCAGTGGTGACTTCCTTCAGGCCGATGGCGGCGGCGATGTCGCCGGCGCGCACTTCGTCGATTTCCTTACGGTCGTTGGCGTGCATCTGCACGATACGGCCGATACGCTCTTTCTTGCCCTTGACCGAGTTCAGCACGGTGTCGCCGGACTTCACCACGCCGGAGTAGACGCGGAAGAAGGTCAGCTGGCCCACGTACGGGTCGTTCATCAGCTTGAACGCCAGAGCCGAGAACGGCTCTTCGTCGGAAGCGTGACGCTCGGCTTCCACGCCGTCGGTTTCGCCCTTGATCGCCGGAACTTCAACCGGCGACGGCAGCAGTTCAATCACGGCGTCCAGCATGCGCTGAACACCCTTGTTCTTGAACGCGGAACCACACAGCATCGGCTGGATTTCGCACTTCAGGGTACGCTCGCGCAGACCGGCGATGATTTCTTCCTCGGTCAGCGCTTCGCCGCCCAGGTACTTGTCCATCATCTCGTCGCTGACTTCGGCAGCGGCTTCGACCATCTTCTCGCGCCATTCTTCGGCAACGGCAACCAGGTCGGCCGGGATTTCGCCATATTCGAACTTCATGCCTTGAGAGGCTTCGTCCCAAATGATGGCTTTCATCTTCAGCAGGTCAACCACGCCGCTGAAACCGTCTTCAGCGCCGATCGGCACAACGATAGGCACCGGATTGCCGCGCAGACGGGTTTTCACCTGTTCTACGGCACGGAAGAAGTTGGCGCCTTGACGGTCCATCTTGTTCACGAAGGCAATACGCGGAACCTTGTACTTGTTAGCCTGACGCCATACGGTTTCAGACTGCGGCTGCACGCCGCCCACAGCGCAGTACACCATCACGGCGCCGTCCAGAACGCGCATGGAACGCTCCACCTCAATGGTGAAGTCCACGTGTCCCGGGGTGTCGATGATGTTGAAACGGTGCTCGGGGAATTGCATCCCCATGCCCTTCCAGAACGTGGTGGTGGCGGCGGAGGTGATGGTGATGCCACGCTCCTGCTCTTGCTCCATCCAGTCCATGGTAGCGGCGCCGTCGTGAACCTCGCCGATCTTGTGGTTCACACCGGTGTAAAACAGAATACGCTCGGTAGTAGTCGTCTTACCGGCGTCGATGTGAGCGGAGATACCGATATTACGGTAGCGCTCGATGGGGGTTTTCCGTGCCACGGTTTACACCTTAAAAAGTGAACTAGCTTAGAAACGGAAGTGCGAGAAGGCCTTGTTGGCTTCTGCCATGCGGTGCACTTCGTCACGCTTCTTCATCGCGCCGCCACGGCCTTCAGCCGCGTCGATCAGCTCACCAGCCAGGCGCAGGTCCATGGACTTTTCGCCGCGCTTGCGCGCAGCGTCACGCAGCCAGCGCATGGCCAGGGCCATACGACGGGACGGACGGACTTCAACAGGAACTTGATAGTTTGCACCACCTACGCGGCGGCTCTTCACTTCCACCACCGGCTTGGCGTTGGACAGTGCGGTGTTGAACACTTCGATAGCGTTCTTGCCGGTTTTCTTTTCGATCTGTTCCAGCGCGCCGTAGATGATGCGTTCTGCAACAGACTTCTTGCCGTCGATCATCACGACGTTCATGAATTTGGAGAGATCCTGGGAACCGAACTTCGGATCCGGCAGAATTTCACGCTTGGGGACTTCTCTGCGACGTGGCATGTTACTTCCTTAATTATTCAGTTGAGCTCTACTTGCTCATGACTACCCAACGGAGCAGTCACTTACTAGACGACCCTGAGTGTTGATCAGGCCGCCTTGAGTACGTCCCAATTACTTAGGACGCTTGGCGCCGTACTTGGAGCGAGCTTGCTTACGGTCTTTCACGCCAGCGGTATCCAGGGAACCGCGCACGGTGTGGTAACGCACACCCGGCAAGTCCTTGACACGACCGCCGCGGATCAGCACCACGGAGTGTTCCTGCAGGTTGTGGCCTTCACCGCCGATGTACGAAATGACTTCGAAACCGTTGGTCAGACGAACCTTGCACACTTTACGCAGAGCCGAGTTCGGCTTCTTCGGAGTGGTGGTGTAAACACGGGTGCACACGCCACGCTTCTGCGGGCAGGCTTCCAGCGCAGGCACCTTGCTCTTCGCCGTGATGGCGACGCGGCCCTTGCGAACGAGTTGGTTAATGGTTGGCATTACTATCAGTTCCTAGTTGAAGCTTCCCGGAAGCAACACGCCTCCAGAAAGGACGGAGGATTATATTTTAGTCAACGGCTTACCGTCAAATAAAAAACGCCGCCCCAGCAACGTTAACCGTTGATGGAGCAGCGTTTTTTCAACACTTGGCCGCGAGGCCCAGCTTAGTCGTCGCTTTCCAGCGCGGCCGGAGCCGGATCGAACAGCTGCGAATCGCCAGCGTCCAGGCCCAGGTGTTGACGGCGACGGGTGCGGTGGTAGGCGAGACCAGTACCGGCCGGGATCAGACGGCCGACGATCACGTTTTCCTTCAGACCGCGCAGGTCGTCCTTCTTACCCATGATGGCCGCTTCGGTCAGCACGCGCGTGGTTTCCTGGAAGGAAGCCGCGGAGATGAACGAGTCGGTGGACAGCGAAGCCTTGGTGATACCCAGCAGCACGTTTTCGTACTGCGCCGGTTCCTTGCCTTCCGCCATCATCTTGTCGTTCATTTCCAGCACGTCGGCGCGCTCCACCTGCTCGCCCTGGATGAATTCGGTGTCGCCGCTGTCGGAGATGACCACGCGACGCAGCATCTGGCGAATGATCACCTCGATGTGCTTGTCGTTGATCTTCACGCCCTGCAGACGATACACCTCCTGCACTTCCTGAACGATGTAGCGGGCCAGCGCCTCGATACCCTGCAGACGCAGGATGTCATGCGGATCGACCGGACCGTCTACGATGGATTCGCCGCGGTTCACTACCTGGCCGTCGTGGACCAGCACGTGCTTGTCCTTCGGGATCAGGTTTTCGTAGCCGCTGCCTTCCAGATCGGTGATGATCAGGCGCTGCTTGCCCTTGGTGTCCTTACCGAACGATACGGTACCGGTCACTTCGGCCAGCATGCCGGCATCCTTCGGCGAACGGGCTTCGAACAGCTCGGCCACGCGCGGCAGACCACCGGTAATGTCGCGGGTCTTGGACGATTCCTGCGGGATACGGGCCAGCACTTCGCCCTTGCCCACATCCTGACCGTCGCGCACGGTGATGATGGCGCCGACCTGGAAGGTGATCGATACCGACGCATCGGAACCGGCCAGCTTCACTTCGTTGCCGCTGTCGTCGAGCAGCTTCACCAACGGACGCAGCATCTTCGACTGGGCGCCGGCGCGGCGTTTCGGGTCGATGACCACCAGCGTGGACAGGCCGGTCACTTCGTCGGTCTGCTTGGCTACGGTCACGCCTTCTTCGACGTTCTCGAACTTCACGCGGCCAGCGTACTCGGTGATGATCGGACGGGTGTGCGGATCCCAGGTGGCCAGCACGGTGCCTGCCTTGATCTGCAGACCGTCGGTCACCATCAGGGTCGCGCCGTACGGCACCTTGTGACGCTCGCGCTCACGGCCCATATCGTCGTGGATCACCACTTCGCCGGAGCGGGTGATGACGATCAGCTCGCCCTTGGTATTCGCCACGTAACGCATCTGGCTGGAGAAGCGCACGGTACCGTTGGACTTGCCTTCCACCTGGCTGGCGGCTGCGTTTCGAGACGCGGCGCCACCGATGTGGAAGGTACGCATGGTCAGCTGGGTACCCGGCTCACCAATCGACTGCGCAGCGATCACGCCCACGGCTTCGCCGGCGTTGACCTGCTTGCCGCGCGCCAGATCGCGACCGTAGCACTTGGCGCACAGGCCGTAGCGCGTGTCGCAAGTGATGGCGGTGCGGACCTTGACTTCGTCGATGCCGAGGCTGTCGATCAGATCGACCATCTGCTCGTCCAGCAGCGTAGCGGCTTCGATCACGGTTTCGCCGGTGGACGGATCCACCACGTCAACCGCGGTCACGCGGCCGAGGATACGGTCGCGCAGCGCTTCGATCACGTCGCCGCCCTGCAGCACGGCCTTCATGGTGAAGCCGTTGGTGGTGCCGCAATCGTCCTCGATCACCACCAGATCCTGGGTCACGTCGACCAGACGACGCGTCAGGTAACCGGAGTTCGCGGTCTTCAAGGCCGTATCCGCCAGACCCTTACGCGCACCGTGGGTGGAGATAAAGTACTGCAATACGGTCAGGCCTTCGCGGAAGTTCGCGGTAATCGGCGTTTCGATAATCGAGCCGTCCGGCTTGGCCATCAGACCCCGCATGCCGGCCAGCTGCTTGATCTGGGCAGCGGAACCCCGCGCGCCCGAGTCGGCCATCATGTAAATGGAGTTGAAGGATTCCTGGTCGACTTCCTTGCCGTCGCGGTCCAGCACCTTCTGCTTGGACAGCTCGTCCATCATCGCCTTGGCGATCTTGTCGCCGGTGCGGCCCCAGATGTCCACTACCTTGTTGTAGCGTTCGCCCTGGGTCACCAGACCTTGACGGTACTGTTCCTCGATCTCCTTGACTTCCTTGTTGGCCTCGCCCAGCAGGTCAACTTTCTTGGCCGGGATCTGCATGTCGTCCACGCAGATAGAGATGCCGCCGCGGGTGGAGTAGGCGAAACCGGTGTACATCAGCTGGTCGGCGAAGATCACTGTGTCGCGGATGCCGCAACGACGGAACGAAACGTTGATCAGTTTCGAGATTTCTTTCTTCTTCAGCGCCTTGTTGATGTGCTCGAACGGCAGACCCTTAGGCAGGATGTCGGACAGGATGGCGCGGCCCACGGTGGTGTCGTAACGCTTGATCACCGGTTGGAATTCGCCCTGCTCGTCCTTTTCCCATTCCTTCAGACGGACGGTGATGCGGGTAGCCAGCTCGACCTGACGGGTTTCATAGGCGCGATGCACTTCCTTGGTGTCCGCAAACACCATGCCTTCGCCCTTGCCATTCACCTTGTCGCGGGTCATGTAGTACAGACCCAACACGATATCCTGCGACGGCACGATGATAGGCTCGCCGTTGGCCGGGGACAGCACGTTGTTGGTGGCCAGCATCAGGGTGCGGGCTTCCATCTGCGCTTCCAGCGACAGCGGGACGTGGACGGCCATTTGGTCGCCGTCGAAGTCGGCGTTGAACGCCGCGCAAACCAGCGGGTGCAGCTGGATGGCCTTGCCTTCGATCAGCACCGGCTCGAACGCCTGGATGCCCAGACGGTGCAGCGTCGGCGCGCGGTTCAGCAGCACCGGATGCTCGCGGATCACGTCTTCCAGGATGTCCCAGACTTCCGGCACTTCCTGCTCGACCAGCTTCTTGGCCGCCTTGATGGTGGACGCCAGGCCCATCACTTCCAGCTTGTGGAAGATGAACGGCTTGAACAGTTCCAGCGCCATCTTCTTCGGCAGGCCGCACTGATGCAGACGCAGGGTCGGGCCTACGGTAATCACGGAACGACCGGAGTAGTCCACGCGCTTACCCAGCAGGTTCTGACGGAAACGACCGCCCTTACCCTTGATCATGTCGGCCAGCGACTTCAGCGGACGCTTGTTGGCGCCGGTCATGGCCTTGCCGCGACGACCGTTGTCCAGCAGCGAGTCAACCGATTCCTGCAGCATGCGCTTTTCGTTGCGCACGATGATGTCCGGCGCGCGCAGTTCCAGCAGACGCTTCAGACGGTTGTTACGGTTGATGACGCGGCGGTACAGGTCGTTCAGGTCGGAGGTCGCGAAACGACCGCCGTCCAGCGGCACCAGCGGACGCAGCTCCGGCGGCAGCACCGGCAGCACTTCCAGGATCATCCATTCCGGCTTCATGCCGGAACGTTGGAAGGCCTCCAGCACTTTCAGGCGCTTGGCGATCTTCTTGATCTTGGTGTCGGAGTTGGTGGCTTCCAGCTCGCGGCGCAGGTTCTCGATCTCGCTGTCCAGGTCCAGCTTCTTCAGCAGTTCCTTCACCGCCTCGGCGCCCATCATGGCGACGAACTCTTCACCGTACTGGTCTTCCTTGTCCAGGAAGTCCTCTTCGGTCAACAGCTGGCGGTACTGCAGCGGAGTCATGCCCGGATCGGTCACGACGAACGCTTCGAAGTACAGCACGCGCTCGATGTCGCGCAGCGTCATGTCCAGCACCATGCCCAGACGCGACGGCAGCGACTTCAGGAACCAGATGTGCGCGGTCGGGCTGGCCAGCTCGATGTGGCCCATGCGCTCGCGGCGCACTTTGGACAGCGTGACTTCCACGCCGCACTTCTCGCAGATGACGCCGCGATGCTTCAGGCGCTTGTACTTGCCGCACAAGCATTCGTAGTCCTTCACCGGTCCGAAGATGCGGGCGCAGAACAGGCCGTCGCGTTCCGGCTTGAAGGTACGATAGTTGATGGTTTCCGGCTTTTTGACTTCGCCATAAGACCAGGAACGGATCTTGTCAGGCGAGGCGATGCCGATCTTAATCGCATCAAACTCTTCTTCTTGCGTGACTTGCTTAAAGAGGTCGAGCAGAGCTTTCATTGCGTCTCCAGTCAGGGGACAGGCGCGGCGTCAATCTTGCCGCGCCCATGGACCCAATCAATAACGTTCCAGGTCGATATCCAGGCCGAGCGAACGGATTTCCTTCACCAGCACGTTGAAGGATTCCGGCATGCCGGCATCGATCTTGTGCTCGCCCTTGACGATGTTTTCGTAGACCTTGGTACGGCCGGTCACATCGTCAGACTTCACCGTCAGCATTTCCTGCAGGGTGTAGGCGGCGCCATAGGCTTCCAGCGCCCACACTTCCATCTCACCGAAACGCTGGCCGCCGAACTGGGCCTTACCGCCCAGCGGCTGCTGGGTCACCAGCGAGTACGGGCCGGTGGAACGGGCGTGCATCTTGTCGTCGACCAAGTGGTGCAGCTTCAGGTAGTGCATCACGCCTACGGTGACCTTGCGGTCGAAGGCTTCGCCGGAGCGGCCGTCGAACAGGGTCATCTGGGTCTTGGACTCGTTGAACTCCATCTTTTCGGTCAGCTCGTCGCCATCCGGGTAAGCCAGATCCAGCATGTGCTTGATCTCGGCTTCCTTGGCGCCATCGAATACCGGCGTGGCGAAGGTCATGCCCTTGCGCAGGTTCTGCGCCAGTTGCAGCACTTCGTCGTCGCTCAGGCTGGCGATCTGCTCCGGCTTGCCGGTTTCGTTGTAGATGCGCTCCAGGTAGCCGCGGATTTCGGTAGCCGACTGCTGCTGCTTCAGCATGCGGTCGATGCGCTCGCCGATACCCTTGGCGGCCCAACCCAGGTGCACTTCCAGAATCTGACCGATGTTCATACGCGACGGTACGCCCAGCGGGTTCAGCACGATGTCGACCGGACGGCCGTCGCCCATGTACGGCATGTCTTCCACCGGCAGAATGCGCGATACCACACCCTTGTTACCGTGGCGGCCGGCCATCTTGTCGCCGGCCTGCAGGCGGCGCTTCACGGCCAGGTAAACCTTGACCATCTTCTGCACGCCCGGCGGCAGCTCGTCGCCCTGGGTCAGCTTGCGCTTCTTGTCTTCGAACTTGAGGTCGAATTCTTCGCGCTTCTGCGCCAGGCTTTCCTTGATCAGTTCCAGCTGCTTGGCGATGTCTTCATCGCTCATGCGGATGTCGAACCAATCATGCTTGGTCGGCAGACCGGCCAGGTACTCCTGGTCGATCACGGTGCCCTTGGCCAGACGCTTCGGACCGCCGTTGGCGACCTTGCCGACGATCAGACGCTCGATACGGCTGAAGGCGTCGTTGTCGAAAATCCGCAGCTGGTCGTTCAGGTCCAGACGATAGCGCTTCAGTTCCGCGTCGATGATGGACTGGGCGCGCTTGTCGCGCTCGATGCCTTCGCGGGTGAACACCTGCACGTCGATCACGGTGCCCACGGTGCCGGTCGGCACGCGCAAGCTCGTGTCCTTCACGTCGGAAGCCTTCTCGCCGAAGATCGCGCGCAGCAGCTTTTCTTCCGGCGTCAGCTGGGTTTCGCCCTTAGGCGTGACCTTGCCCACCAGCACGTCGCCCGCCTCAACTTCGGCGCCGATATATACGATGCCGGACTCATCCAGACGGCCTGCCATGCGTTCGGACAGGTTCGGGATGTCGCGGGTGATTTCTTCCGGTCCCAGCTTGGTGTCGCGGGCAACCACGGACAGTTCTTCGATGTGGATCGAGGTGTAGCGGTCTTCTGCAACCAGCTTTTCCGAGATCAGGATCGAGTCTTCGTAGTTGTAGCCGTTCCACGGCATGAAGGCGATGGTCATGTTCTGACCCAGCGCCAGCTCGCCCAGGTCGGTGGAGGCGCCGTCGGCCACCACGTCGCCGCGCGCGATGTGGTCACCCACCTTCACGATCGGACGCTGGTTGATGTTGGTGTTCTGGTTGGAACGGGTGAACTTGGTCAGGTTGTAGATGTCCACGCCCACTTCGCCAGCGGTCGCTTCTTCATCATTGACGCGGACCACCACGCGGCCAGCGTCGACGTAGTCCACCACGCCGCCGCGACGGGCGACTACGGTGGTGCCGGAGTCAACCGCCACGGAACGCTCGATGCCGGTGCCGACATACGCTTTTTCCGGACGCAGGCACGGTACGGCCTGACGTTGCATGTTGGCGCCCATCAAGGCACGGTTCGCGTCGTCATGCTCCAGGAACGGAATCAGCGAGGCGGCAACGGACACCACCTGGCCGGTGGCCACGTCCATGTACTGCACGCGATCCGGCGTCGCCAGAATGGTTTCGCCCTTCTCGCGGCAGGTTACCAGCTCGTCGACCAGGCGGCCTTCGCCATCCAGCTCGGCGTTGGCCTGAGCGATGACGTAGCGGCCTTCCTCGATCGCGGACAGGTAATCGATCTCGTTGGTGACCTTGCCATCCACGACCTTGCGGTACGGGGTTTCCAGGAAACCAAATTCGTTGGTGCGGGCGTAGACCGACAGCGAGTTGATCAGACCGATGTTCGGGCCTTCCGGCGTTTCGATCGGGCACACGCGGCCGTAGTGGGTCGGGTGCACGTCGCGTACTTCGAAGCCTGCGCGTTCGCGGGTCAGACCGCCCGGACCCAGGGCCGATACGCGGCGCTTGTGGGTGATTTCCGACAGCGGGTTGGTCTGGTCCATGAACTGGGACAGCTGCGAGGAACCAAAGAATTCCTTGATCGCGGCGGACACCGGCTTGGCGTTGATCAGGTCGTGCGGCATCAGGTTGTCGGACTCGGCCTGATTCAGGCGTTCCTTCACCGCGCGCTCGACGCGCACCAGACCGGCGCGGAACTGGTTCTCGGCCAGTTCGCCCACGGAACGCACGCGGCGGTTGCCCAGGTGATCGATGTCGTCCACTTCGCCGCGGCCATTGCGCAGTTCGGTCAGGATGGCGATCACGGACACGATGTCTTCCGTCGACAGCGTGCCTTCGGTCACATCGCGGCGCGAAGCGAACTTCTCACCGATCAGGGTCTTGAACCACTCCGGCGTCTTGTCGTCGAACTTGTACTGGTAGGTGCGCGAGCTGAACTTCATGCGGCCCACGCGCGACAGATCGTAGGTTTCGTCGCTGAAGAACAGGCGCTGGAACAGCGCTTCCACCGCGTCTTCTGTCGGCGGTTCGCCCGGACGCATCATGCGGTAGATCGCGACGCGAGCCTGGGTCTGGTCCTGGATGTCGTCGGTGCGCAGGGTTTGCGAGATGTACGCGCCCTGGTCCAGATCGTTGGTGAACAGCACCTCGACCTGATCCACTTCGGCCAGCGCCAGCTTGGCCAGCACTTCCTCGGTCACTTCTTCGTTGGCGCGGGCGATCACTTCGCCGGTGTTTTGGTTCACCACGTTGACGGCCAGCACCTTGCCCAACAACGCGTCGGCCGGCACTTCGATGCGGTCCAGCTCGGCGGTCTGGATGTCGCGGATGTGCTTGGCGGTGATGCGCTTATCCTTGGCGACGATCAGCTTGCCATCGGCGGCCACGATGTCGAACTTGGCCACTTCGCCCTTCAGACGTTCCGGCACCACGCGCATGAATACGCCGGTCTTGGTCAGGTAGAAGGTGTCGAAGCTGTAGAACTCGGACAGGATCTCTTCGTTGGTGTAGCCCAGCGCCTTCAGCAGGATGGTCACCGGCATCTTGCGGCGACGGTCGATACGGAAGTACAGCAGATCCTTCGGGTCAAACTCGAAGTCCAGCCAGGAGCCGCGGTAAGGGATCACGCGAGCCGAGAACAGCAGCTTGCCGGACGAGTGCGTCTTGCCGCGGTCGTGCTCGAAGAACACGCCCGGGGAGCGGTGCAGCTGGGAGACGATCACGCGCTCGGTGCCGTTGATGATGAAGGAGCCATTGGCGGTCATGAGCGGAATCTCGCCCATGTACACCTCGTTCTCACGCACTTCCTTCACGACCGGCTTGGACGATTCCTTGTCGAAAATCGTCAGGCGGATGCGCGCGCGCAGAGGCGCGGCGAACGTGATGCCGCGCAGTTGGCATTCCTGTACGTCAAACGGCGGCTCGCCCAGAATATAGTGGGCAAAGTCGAGACGCGCATAGCCGTTGTGGCTGACGATCGGAAAGATCGACTTGAACGCAGCCTGAAGACCCACATCCTTGCGCTCATCCAGCGACACACCCAGCTGGAGAAATTCGGTGTAGGAATCAATCTGGGTCGCCAACAGGAAGGGGACGTCGAGAACACTGGCACGTTTCGCAAAGCTCTTACGAATACGTTTCTTCTCAGTAAACGAATAACTCATAGAGTCTCCATCGAGGTGGGTGGCGCAAGAAACCAAAAGTCAGCAGCCACGCCAAGTATATTGCTGGCTTTTACCTTCTTCGTTTCCGCCAACTACAAGCGCAATAAGGCTGGCGGATTTCTCCGCCAGCCTCACCTTCTTTTTTCAAAGAAGATTATTTGATTTCAGCCTTGGCACCGGCTTCGGTCAGTTGCTTAACGATGTCTTCGGCTTCAGCCTTGGCAACGCCTTCCTTCACGGACTTCGGAGCGCCGTCAACCAGGTCCTTGGCTTCTTTCAGGCCCAGACCGGTGATTGCACGGACAACCTTGATCACGCCAACCTTGTTGTCGCCAGCGGCGGACAGGATAACGTCAAACTCGGTCTTCTCTTCAGCAGCAGCAGCGCCACCAGCGGCCGGGCCGGCAACGGCTACGGCAGCGGCGGAAACGCCGAACTTCTCTTCGAACGCCTTAACCAGGTCGTTCAGTTCCATCACGGTCAGACCAGCAACGGCCTCGAGGATGTCTTCTTTGGTGATTGCCATGTGAAAATCTCCTGAATTCTATAAGAATCAAATAAGTTAAGCGGCTTCGGCTTGCTTCTCGGCCAATGCAGCCAGCGCGCGGGCGAAGCCAGCGACCGGAGCCTGCATAACGTAGAGAAGCTTGGACAGCAGTTCTTCGCGGCTCGGGATGGACGCCAGCTCAGCAACCTGAGCAGCATTCAGTACCTTGCCATCGTAGGAACCGGCCTTGACGATGATCTTGTCGTCAGCCTTGGCAAATTGATGCAGCACCTTGGCAGCAGCAACCGGGTCGGCAGAAACGGCGTAAACCAGCGGACCGACCATTTGGTCAGCCAGGCCAGCAAACGGAGTGCCTTCCACAGCGCGACGCACCAGCGTGTTCTTCAGAACGCGCAGGTATACGCCGTTCTCGCGCGCCTGAGCGCGGAGTTTGGTCATGCTGCTAACCTCGATGCCCCGATATTCAGCGATAACGAGGGTCTGAGCTTCTGCCAGTTGGGCAGATACTTCAGCGACTACCGCCTTTTTATCTTCGATATTGAGACTCAAGGTCTACCTCCTAGACTGAAATGAGACGAAAGGATTTTCGCCTCGCTTTGCAGCGGCGACCTGTATCAGGAGACATCAAAAAGAACTGGTGCTCATGGGCGGAATTGAACCGCCGACCTCTCCCTTACCAAGGGAGTGCTCTACCCCTGAGCTACATGAGCCTTGAACTTAAGAAGCCTGTTTCGGGTACACCATCTGCGTAGGATGCGGATTTCCGTACCGGCCAATCTGCTATTAAGCCTTGCGGCACCTACGGTCTTTGACAATCTGGCAGGCAAGCCTGCCAGCCCAAAGCCTTTAACCAGGCGGCTTTCGCCGCCCGATCATGCTCCGGCAACGCGATTAGGCGCTGACGGTAGCGGTATCTACGCGAGCGCCGATGCCCATGGTGCTGGAAACGGCGATCTTTTTCAGATACACGCCCTTGGAAGCTGCCGGCTTGGCTTTCACCAGGGCATCAACCAGAGCGGAGAAGTTTTCACGCAGAGCTTCAGCTTCGAAGGAAGCGCGACCGATGGTGGCGTGAATGATACCAGCCTTGTCGGTACGGTACTGCACCTGACCGGCCTTGGCGTTCTTCACAGCTTCGGCGACGTTCGGGGTAACCGTGCCAACCTTCGGGTTCGGCATCAGGCCACGCGGGCCCAGAATCTGGCCCAGCTGACCCACAACGCGCATCGCGTCCGGGGAAGCGATCACCACGTCGAAGTCCAGGTTGCCAGCCTTCACTTGCTCGGCCAGGTCTTCAAAACCGACCACTTCAGCGCCGGCAGCCTTGGCGGCTTCGGCGTTGGCGCCTTGAGCAAATACGGCAACGCGTACGGACTTGCCAGTGCCGCGCGGCAGAACCACGGAACCACGAACCACTTGGTCGGATTTACGCGGATCCACGCCCAGGTTCACGGAGATGTCGATCGACTCGTCGAACTTGGCGGTGGCAGCAGCCTTAACCAGGGCGATAGCTTCGTCAACAGCGTACAGCTTGTTGCGATCAACGGTAGCCTTCAGCGCTTGCATGCGCTTGGAGATCTTAGCCATGTTATACGCCCTCCACTTCCAGACCCATCGAACGGGCGGAGCCGGCGATGGTGCGAACAGCGGCGTCCAGATCAGCAGCGGTCAGATCCGCTTGCTTGGTCTTGGCGATTTCTTCCAGCTGAGCGCGGGTCACTTTACCAACCTTGTCCACATGCGCCTTGGCGGAGCCGGACTTGATGCCAGCAGCCTTCTTCAGCAGGAAGGTCGCCGGCGGCGTCTTCATGGTGAAGGTGAAGGACTTGTCTGCGTAAGCGGTGATCACAACCGGAATCGGCATGCCCGGCTCCATGCCCTGAGTTTGAGCATTGAACGCCTTGCAGAATTCCATGATGTTCAGACCGCGCTGACCCAGTGCCGGACCGATCGGAGGCGACGGGTTGGCCTTGCCAGCGGGCACTTGCAGCTTGATATAGCCGACAATTTTCTTTGCCACGATTAAAGCTCCTAAAATGGGTATAGCGCGAAGAGGACTTCGCTCCCCGGACGAAAGCGCAACATCTTACACGCTTTCAAAAATCTTGCCAAGAGAAATATTACAGCTTTTCGACCTGGCCGAATTCCAACTCAACCGGCGTGTCGCGGCCGAAGATCTGCACCGACACGCGCAACTTGTTGCGCTCGTAATTGACTTCATCCACCGAACCGTTGAAGTCATTGAACGGACCATCAATGACGCGCACGCGCTCACCGACTTCGAACAAGACTTTCGGCTTCGGCTTTTCCACGCCCTCTTGCATCTGCTGCATGATGGCTTCGACTTCCTTCTTGGAAATCGGCGCCGGGCGGTTGGCCGTGCCGCCGACAAAACCGGTCACCTTGGGCGTACTCTTGACCAAGTGCCAGGTATCGTCGGTCATTTCCATTTCCACCAGCACATAACCAGGGAAGAACTTGCGCTCGGTGATGGACTTGCGGCCGTTCTTGACGTCCACAACCTCTTCCACCGGCACCAAAATCTGACCAAATTGGTCTGCGATGTCGGAACGCTCGATACGTTCACGCAGCGCCTTTTGCACGCTCTTCTCAAAACCCGAATAAGCGTGTACCACATACCAGCGCTTTGCCATTATCTACCTCGACCGAGAATCACATCGTAAAACAGCCAGGACAGGCTGGAATCCACCAGCCACATGAAGAGCGCCAGCACCGCGACGAATACAAACACCATCAGCGTCACCTGGGTCGCCTCCTTGCGCGTCGGCCATACCACCTTACGAGCCTCGACAATCGACTCGTTGGCATAGACCACCAGCCCCTTGCCAGGAGCAGACGTCCATACTACGCCAGCAGCCAGCAAAATAGATACAATGAACGCCAGCGCGCGCAGCAGCCCCTGCCCTTCCGGAATCAGGTAAAAGCCGACGATGCCGGCAACAACTACAAGACCAGCTACGTACAACTTGATCTTATCTTGCATTTCCATGTCGAATCTTCTCTCGCATATGCGACAAAAGACCAACCGGCGCAGAGCGCCGGCTGGTCTTAATTGGCAGGCCAGGAGGGTCTCGAACCCCCAACCCTCGGTTTTGGAGACCGATACTCTACCAATTGAGCTACTGGCCTATAAACCTTACTTCAGAATCTTGGCAACCACGCCGGCGCCGACGGTACGGCCGCCTTCGCGGATAGCGAAGCGCAGACCTTCTTCCATGGCGATCGGTGCGATCAGTTCAACGGAGATTTCCACGTTGTCACCCGGCATTACCA